>CAZRSI010000066.1:0-12413 GCA_964602575.1 uncultured Anaerolineae bacterium | reverse complement strand
TGGCCCTGCTGGGTTGGGGGTTGATGATTCAGTGGACAGAGGGAAGAGTCACTGAGGCTGCAACTTGTCAACCGGTGCAGGTTGCTGCTACCTCGTTGCCCAACGATAAGCTGACCGTGGCCGGCGGGGAGGAGATAGCAGCTGCTCCTACCCCAGTGCTCGACGACCCGCTGGCTCAGGCCTATGCCGAGGAGCAGTTATTGATCGAGCTCTACCAGCGCGTGAGCCCCTCGGTGGTGCACATTGCCGTCACCACGCGCTACGGGGGGAGCGGCACCGGGTCCGGCTTCGTGTGGGATACCGAAGGGCACATCGTGACCAACAATCACGTCGTTGAGAGCGCAAGCCGCATCGAGGTGCGCTTTGCCGACGACACCACGGCTGAGGCCGAGTTGGTAGGCACCGATCCCGACAGCGACCTGGCGGTGATCAAAGTGGATGTGCCCGCCGGCCGCTTGCATCCCGTGGAACTGGGCGACTCGAGCGCGCTGCGCGTGGGCCAGTGGGCCATTGCCATCGGCAACCCCTTCGGTTTCGAGCACACCATGACCATGGGGATCGTCAGCGGGCTAGGGCGGGTGGTGAGACAGGAGAGTGGCTTCTCGCTGCCGCAACTCATCCAGACCGACGCAGCCATCAACCCTGGCAACTCTGGTGGCCCGCTATTGGATTCCCACGGTCGGGTCATCGGCGTGACGACGCTGATCTTCTCCAACAGTGGCACTAACGCCGGTGTGGGCTTTGCTGTGCCAGTCAACACTGTCAAGCGAGTCGTGCCGTCCCTCATCGCTACCGGCCACTACGCTGATCCATGGTTGGGCATCCAAGGGGTAAGTATCACTCCCCAGCTTGCTGAGGCGCTAGACCTGCCGGTAGAGCGGGGAGTGTTGGTGCAAACCGTGATTGAGGGCGGGCCAGCAGAAAAAGCCGGACTGCGGGGTGGCACTCGGCAAGTGAGGTTCGAGGGAGCGACCCTGATGAGCGGTGGCGATATCATCGTGGCCATAGACGACACAGCCGCGCGGGATATGGACGACCTCGTCGTCTACCTGGCCGATCACGCGTCAGTGGGACAGAGGGTGACATTGACTGTGCTGCGCGATGGGACGAAGCGAAGCGTAACAGTGACGCTGGGCGAACGGCCAACATACTAGCCTCATGCAAAGCGGGAGGTGTATAACACCTCCCGCTTTTTTGGTTTAAACGAAGATCAGGCTTAGGAGAATCGGGAGCGCAGACTCGATAAGGTAGCGGCCTCTACCACTACACCTGTCCCGTCTGGATAGCGCAACGCCTGAGGGAAGGTCAACCGCACGGCGATGTTCCCGATGCCTTCCGAGGGGGCATAGGTGATCACCTGGCTACCAGTCTGGGCCAGGGTGGTCCCTCCATCAGCCTCTGACCTCGGCGAGGGCGCGGGATGCTGCCCCTCGACTTCTAAGAGAATCGCAGGCCCTGGAAGCGTGGCCGGAGAGACGCTCTCCGTTGGGATGTGATACCCAAGTCCGAGCAAAACCAGAACGACAAGCGGAATACTTAAAATACGGAGAGCAGGTTTTATGTAACGTCCCCTTGTTGTTGATAGAATCGCCCACTTATCATTAACTACGCCACTACAGAAACAGCTAACCACGCCGCCAGCCCGGCGAAGAGCAGCGTCATCCCCAACTTGACTGCCGCCGCGCGCCGCTGGAGGAAGCGGGTTAACTGCTTCGAGCCAGCAGTGCCGTAGTAGACCAGGACGAAGACCACCACCAGCGGCAGGATGAAGAGCAGATTGTAGAGCACCAGGAAGAGCAGCGCCCGCACCCGCATCTGTGGCTGGCTGATCACGAAAATGATGGTTGGTAGATATACTTGGCCCGTGCAGGCCAGCTCCAAGAACGAGACCACTACTCCGGTGACGAAGGCCCCCGCCACAAAGGCTTGCGACTTTCGCCCTCGACGGATGATAGCGTTGATGCGCATCCGCAGTCCGTGGGGCAGATTGAGCGCCATATCGCCGATCTCGCCCCGCCGGGCCTTTAGATAATCGAGGAAACTGAACACGGCTAGCGCGGCGCATAACAGAGCGGTCAGCCCATACACCCAGCGTCCCAGAGTGGTCAGTAGGTCGCCCAGCAGATCGAGCACCTTGTAGAAGCCCACCCCCACGGTCAGGTAAGCCAGGAACACGCCCAGGGTGAAAGTCGTCCCCACTATCAGCGCTTCTCGCCCCTTGCGTCCGCTCAGTGTCAGGTAGGAAACAAAGAAGATTAGTGTGGCAAAAGCGCAGGGATTGAGGCCATCCACCAGCCCGGCAAAGGCGACGGTGAGAACGCTGAAGGACTTGAAGCGCTCGATGATGTTCTGCTCAGCTGCTGCAGGGTCGAAGTTGGCCCACACTCGCTCTGCGCCGGTGGAAGCGTATTTCTCGATCAGCGCCAGCAGCGCCTGGGCCGTGATGTCCGTGCCGATCAGGTAGTCGTCGCCGATGAAGAGGGCCGGAGTTGCCAGACGCAATCTCTCCGGGACACCCGCGCGGGCACCCAGCCATTCGGCCAAAGCCGCGTCTTCCTGGACGTTGTACTCCTCGACTACCAACTGGGGGTATTTGCTCTGCGCGTAGCGGATGTCGTACTCGGCGCGGCTGCACTCCTGGCAGCCCACCTCGTAGAAGTATGCCGCCCAGATCGCCGCTGGGGCCTCGCAGGCCGTATCCTCCGGAGCGCAAACGGCCGAAGCCGGATTTTCTACCTCCAGGCTAAATTCTGGCGTCAGTCCCTCTTGACTTTCAACGGAGACCTCGTCCAGACCAGGGATGTCAGGCCAGGATGTGCCTCCTGCTGCCAGGCACGTGTCGAGCAGGCAGGGCAACCGCTCGCGAATGGCCTCATCCCCGATGAGCACCTCTCCGCCAACGATCAGCGTCGGTATCCCTCGTTCCTCCGGCGGTACATCGAACATTTCCTCGGCGCGGATCAGCATCTCGTAGTTGGCCGGCTCGGAGATCTCGAGCACTTTGATTTGCATCTGATCGCCGTATTTGAGCTGCAGCGGTACCAACACCTCGTTCATAACCGTAGCGCAGTGAGAGCAATCCTTGGCGGTGAAATAGACCACCCGCACCACTGGCTCGCCCTCGGCGCGGGCCATGCCCGTTTCCCAGGTGATGGCTAATGTCAGAACCAGCAAGACCATCCACAGTTGGTATTTTCGCTGCATTCGAAAGTTCATTCCTCTACACCTCCAAGAGTAGTTATCAGCCGATGAGAGATTCCTACTCCCAGGTGGCGGGCATGCCACCCGGACGGGGCGAGCATGCCCCTTTGAGCAATTTTGTTTGGTACTGATTATACGTCAGCGCCGTCTGCGTTTCGGCGATGGGCTGCGTGTGACAGGAGCCACGACCAGGAGCATCAGAATCGTGGCCGCCACCGCCGAGCCCAGGCACCAGGTGCAGATGGCGCGAACGACGAATATCTCCAGAAACGTCAAGAAGATGGAAAAGAGGGTGCCGAAAAACGTTAGCACCAACAGCCCCAGTACCGACAGATTGGCCCATCGTCTACTGGGGGATCTCTGCCCTGCCCACACCACGCCGATGGCCAGGTAGTATATCACGCCCAGCACAGCTACAGGGATGCCCACGATACGCGCATAGGAGCTGGATTGCACAACGTTGCACCCGCCGATAGGTCCGCAGAGCGCTTCGACGTGGGCGATTTCCACGTAGGACAGGTAGGCGGCGATCCCCAATCCCACCAGAGCCAGGACAGGGATGGCCCAGGTTTCGGCATGGGGCAGGGATTTGCGCTTTGACTGGAATAACTTAACCAGGTTTTGCCAGGTAGCCTTGACCTGCGAGGCTCCGTAGCCCAGGGCGGCTATCATTCCCCCCAGCATCGCCCCACTCAACGTCCGGCTCATCAGACCTGTAGAGGCTCCCTCAGTCCGAATGGGCTGAAGCCCCTGGCTGCCGATGGTCATCTGTGCTTCGGAAGGCACCTGGTCCAGGCCGGGGATATCCGGCCAGGGGATGCCACCGCTGGCCAACCCCTCCTCGACCAAGGAGGGGAATCGGTCCGGGATCTCGCGACTGCCGATCAGCACCGCATCGCTGACGATCAGGGTGGGCACGCCCCGGTGCTGGATTTGGTATCGCTGGACGGCGGCGTTATAAAGTGCCAGACCGGCCGACTGAGAGGTGTCAATGGCCATGATTTGGAGCCGGTCGCCGTACTCATTCACCATCGGCGATAGCACCTCCTCAATGACTTGATGACAGGCGTGGCAGGTAGGAGAGTAAAAAAGCACGGCCCGCACCACTGCCTCATCGGGCGACTGTGCGGCAGTAGTAAGTGGCATGGCCAGACAAGCCAGAATGAGCAGGATGACGAACTGCAAAAGCAGTTTTCTCATAGAGACCCTCCTGAGTTGGTAGTTGGTAGGGGTAGGTCTTGCACCTGCCCAGGGCGACCGCAAGGGATCGCCCCTGCCCCCAGCGTGGCGGCTAGGGCCCTCAGCGCCGCGTATCACAATACTATATAATATATACAGTATATTGGGCTGATTGGCAAGTAAATCGGCTCAGTCGGCGGCCTCGTGCACTCCTGATACTGCTGCAATCCTTGCGGTTCTTTCCTCCTTGTTCGCTCTGCAGCGCGCTTAACGGCTGCGTTATAGCTTCAAAAACATTCCCGATCCTGATCGTTTGTCCACCACACTGTTGTTAGATCGCCCCCTGTTTTAGGCCCAGCCTGTTTCGGGACGATACTTCTTGTATAGCTCCTCGTCGTATGGCGCTATCCGGGAGGGGCAGTGCTCCCTCGGGCACAGTTGGCAGCTCTCAAACCTCTGTTCGGTGGGGAACAGTATCCCCGAAACGGACTTGGGTGGTATCATCCACAGGCTGTCCGTGAGTCGAACGCCAATTGCCTCTTCTACATCGCCGAGCAGGTCAAAAAGCGGCCGCTGCGCCTGGATAGGCCAGTCGGGCAAAGATCCTGGCGACATCGTCGCCGTGCGGCCCAGGCGATACCGCTCAGTCAAGTGCTTCTTTAATGCTGCCGACGCCGTGCGCAAGGCCATCTCGCCGATAGTGTCGGCGAAGTATCCCAGTAGGGTGTCGTCCTGACGGTTCATCCATTCGTGCAACTCGGTCCCACACGTGACCACAAAGGGGAAAACCCGATGGGCATTCTCCAGATTGACTCGGAGCACGCGACTGGTGAACGTGATTCCGTCAATGACGACGCTGTCCTCGCTCTTGGAATCAATGTACGCGACCCTGTAGAGCGCACGGGGCCTGGCGATGGCCTGGGCCTCATGGAGCAGGCGTTTGAGCCTCTCCACGTAGGTGCTGCCTTCTCTCACGTGGAGCTTTTTCAGCAGATCTTCGAGATGCGGTTGGAAGGCAATATCGTCTATGACCATTGCGTCCAATTCGCTTATCCGTCTCGTCATTTCATCCCTCGGTTCCTTGTTCTTGTTGCTCAAAGGCACGATCAGGGCTTTCTTCGTCGCTCTTCGCCGGTATGCTCGGATCAGATAGTTCAGGAAATGCTTGACGGGGCCACGGCCTTACCCTCCACCTACCTCGGTTTCCAGCTGCTCAGCGTCAACTCTGCTGCCAGGAGGGGAAAGACGGCGAAGAGGACGATGATGATCCGGGTCGGCACGAGGGCAGTGAACAGCGTCCCCACATTTACGCTTCCTGAGACTCGATCGCCGCCATCAGCGCATCGGCCACCGGGCCGGGCCCTCAATGCCAAAGGCGGGCCAGCCACTTGCGCCACCTTGCCCACCTCCGGGGCTGCCACTGCGCAATCTCGCGGCGGGCGATTTCATAGCCCTGAGCGATCAACTCGTCTGTGTGACTGAAATCCCAAACAGGCACAGGGCGTTTAGCCCGCAAGGCTATCCGGTGCACTGGCACACCACTGGCCCTGGCCAATGCCAATTCCAGGTTAATCTGCCGCTGTCCCACTGTATTCATCAGACGGTTCAGGAATGGCCCAAAGCCGTGCACCTCCGGATCCAGAGGACGCGGCTCGGTCAGGTCCAAAGCCACGATCTCGGTAGCCCCCTGGGTCATGGCCGGCTCGATGGGCAGGTCACTCACCACGCCACCGTCCATCAATAGGCGACCGTCCTTTTCCAGCGGATGCACCCAGGGCGGCAGCGCGGTGGAGGCCAGCACCCCTTCCAATACTAACTGGTTGGGATCCGTGCCGTACAGCACAACACATCCGGCGTTCAGATCAGTGGCCACCAGGATAAGGCGCAAGCCCTCAATCTGCCCAAAACGTAAATCAGGACTCACGCCGTGGGCCACGAAGAAGTCACGCAGGCGGTGGTCCGGACGTGCGTTGATGCGATTGAAGAGAATGCGAACCGTCAGCCACAGATAGTTCGCGGGCAACAGGTCGGCTTCAGCCGCGTCGTGCCAGGCTGCTTCCAGCTCTGTCAGCGATTGGCGCGTCAGACCATGAATGGCGAGGAACGCTGCGTTGACCGCGCCAATGGAGGTGCCCACGAGCAGGTCGGGATGGATGTCCGCCTCCAGCAAGGCATGCAGCGCGCCCACCTGTAAGGCACCGCGCGCACCGCCACCGCTCAGGACAAAGGCCAGGCAAGGCTGTTTTTTGATTTTGTTTCTCTTTAAACTACTATTTTGCAAAGCTGTTCTCCTTCCGCGCTCAACGCACCACCAGCACTAAGTAATTGGCGTGCCGGATCACACGCTCCACGATGCTGCCCAATTGGTGGCGAACAGGATACAACTGTGATGGCTTCTTGGGCAGAGGAAAGCACGGCGGCTGGGCTGGGGGGGGAGCGCAAGGGCGTACCCTGGCGCTCTACCTCCGCTTCACCTCACCAGGTACGGATGCCAAAGTAGCCGGTAATGAACTTCAGTGAGACGTACAGGAAGTAAAGGCCAAAGATCAGCTTTAGCGTGGATGGCTTGAAGCGCTTGATGATCCGCGCTCCTACCTGTGCGCCCCCGATGGTGCCAAGCGCCAGCAGCAACCCCGCTGCCAGGTTGACGTAGCCCTGGGCCAGTTTGATCCCTCCTCCCACTATGGCCAGAGGGATCATCGTCGCCAGGGAGGTGCCCATGGTGATGTACACCGGCGCACCGAAGAGATAGATCATCCCCGGCACCAAGGCATAACCTCCGCCCAATCCGGCGACCCCTGTAGCTACCCCGACGATGAACCCGAAAACCGCCATCCCCCAAGCCGGGCCGGGAATGGTGTTTCCCTCTCGTTGAGGCATCTTGCGCTGGGTGATCCCTTCCCAAACCATGCGGATGGCTGGCCAGAGGAAGACCAGCCCCAGGATCAACCCCAGCAGTTTGCTCTGTCCGATCAACAGAGTGAAAAGCCAGGAACCCAGGAGTACCCCCAGGACGCCTGATCCGCCCAGCCAGAGGGTGGCCCGCACGTCCAGGTTGCGCCGTACCAAATGCCCCCACGCCCCGGAGATGGCGGTGAAGATCACGGCGAAGAGAGTGGTACCCACCGCGATAGGGGCATCGAAGCCCATCCAGAAGTGAATGATGGGTAGCATCACGCTGCAGCCGCCGGTGCCGATCAGCCCACCCAGGAGCCCGGCAGCGAAGCCGACTATGACCAGGACGATCCCGGTTACCACTGTCATAGCCCCGTCCCTCCTTTCGACGGATTGTTCTCCAACCCCGGCCGAACCACCAGCACGGAGCACGGAGCGTGCGCCACCACCCGATTGGAGACACTGCCCAACAAGAAGGCCTTGACAGGCGAGAGGCCGCGATGGCCCATCACGATCAGGTCGAACTCGCCCTCTTTTGCCGCCTGCACGATCTCCTCGGCTGGATCTCCCTCGCGCAGCAGCAACAGGGGCTCGACCCCGGCCGCTTTGAGGATCTTCTTGGGCTGATCAAAGACTTCCCATGCCTTCAGATCCTCAGGTGGAGCCGCCGCAGGCACGGCCCCCACGGTGGTATACGTCACTGGGATGACGTTGAGCAGTGTCACCCTCTTGATCCCTCGCTCAGCGGCCAGTTTGGCTGCCGCCTTCACTGCTGCGAGCGAGTACTCCGAACCGTCTACAGCAACTAACATTTTCCTCATCTGCTAAACCTCCTCGTCAGTGTTAGATGAGATTCATCATTGGGTAAGCTTGTGGGATTTCCTCGCCCCACTCTCCTTGACGAATGATTAGTGAATAGAGGAGAGCTGGCGGTGGCCGTTTGATGCCCGGTCCCCGTCCGCCCTGGCATGGGCAGCGACAAATCTTTCGCCCTTGGTAGCAATCCTTTTTCCCGGAACCTCTCTTTCCCCTCAAGCAGCACAACTTGGTCACCTCATCCTTTGATACATTGCTACAATGACGTCGCCTTCAGCGCCACATTAGCGGCGACCAGCAGCGGATCCCACACCGGCGACATTGGCGGGACGTAGGCCAGGTCGAGCTCCGACAGCTCCTCGACGGTCATTCCCTTGTGCAAAGCTGTCGCCAGCACGTCAATGCGAGGGCCAGCGCCCTCACCGCCCACGATCTGCCCGCCCAACAAACGCCCGCTGCCCTCTTCTACTACCAGCTTGACGTACATGGGCCCGCCGTCGGGATAGTAATGAGCCCGGCTGCCGGCCTTGATCAGTGTGGACTTCACGGCGTAGCCCAACGCCTGCGCCTCCTTCTCCGACAGGCCGGTCAGGGCGGCGTAAAGGTCGAACACCTTGGTGATGGCCGTGCCCACGATGCCTTTGAACTCAGCCTGCCCGCCGCCCGCGTTCGTGCCCGCCACGCGTCCCTGCTTGTTGGCCGTGGTGCCCAGCGGGATGTAGGCGCCGCGCCCGGTGATGCGATGGTAGGCTTCGGCGCAATCCCCGGCGGCGAAGACATCGGGCAGGTTGGTTCGCATCCGGGCGTCGGTGGCGATGGCCCCTGTTTCACCAAGGGCCACACCCGCTGCCTTCGCCAGGGCCACGTTGGGCCGCACCCCCAGTGCTAGCAAAACGAGGTCGGCCTCGAACGTGCCCCTCGAGGAGACAACCCTCCGCACCCGCCCCTGGGCATTGCCCTCCAGCGCTTTCACCTCGTCGCCCAATGACAATCGAATGCCTTGGCGTTCCAGCTCGTCTTGCACCAGCTTTGCCATGTCGGGGTCGAAACGCTTGAGCACCTGCGGTGGCCGCCCGATGACACTGGTTTCCAGTCCCAGCAGGTGGAAGCTCTCCGCCGTCTCCAGGCCGATGTATCCCGCGCCCACGACCACCGCGCGCTTTGGCCTCTCGCGCTGGATGAACTCGCGGATGGCGATGCCGTCCTCCAGTGCGCGCAAGACGAACACCCCTCCCAGGTCGCCGTGGGAGAAACCGGGCAGCAGGGCCGGCCTTCCGCCAGTGGCGATGATCAGCTTGTCGTAGCTTTCATCCCGGCTACTGCCGTCTTCGAGATTCCTCACCCGTAGGAGGCGGTTCTCAGGGATGATCTCGGTGACCTCATGATGCAGGTGCACCTCGATGTCCTGCCTGGCAAACTGGGCAGGTGTGCGTACCACAAGCTTGTGGTGATCGTCCACTATGCCCGAAATGTAGTACGGCAGCCCGCACTCGCCGTAGGAGACGAAACCTGTCTTCTCGTAAACCACGATTTCGAGGTCAGGGTTCACACGTCGCGCCTTAGAAGCCGCGCTCATTCCCGCCGCGCACCCACCGATTACAATCAGTCGTTCACTCATCCAACTTACCTCTCTAAAGAATGAAATTCGATATCACTGGAGCTAGCCTAATCCCAATGTACACGAACACCGTGATTATCGCCAACTCCACTCCCGTCTTGGGGTCTATGGCTCCGAGCAGGGCTGCAGCAGCAAAATCGCCCACCGCGGCGAAAATTATCGCCCAGCCGACGCCGAACCTGATCAATATGCGCGACAGTATCACAAACAGCGGTATGGAAATCAAGGCTCCCAGAACTATGATGGCATAGAGATTCAGGCCCTTCATCTTCGCCTGCTGGACCATCATGGCGCTCATCCTGGGGCAGATGACGTACAGCCCAAACGCTGAGGATGCTATCAACAAAGTCTTCCATTCCATATCGCAGGCCTCCTTGAACGAGTTTCTCTATGGCCCGATGTCCAGAACTAGGCCCACGCCGACCTCAATGAAATTCTCCCCATACTCAGCGGCGAATATCTCCATCGCCCGCCTCCCGGTGCAGTGGCAGGGAGCTACCTTCTGCACCCCCAACTTCCGGAAATCCTCGACGATGCCCTCAATGGCAGCCTGGCTCGCACCGCCCAGATGGAAGCCGCCCATGACAAGGTAGACCTCCCCGCCGCCGGTTATCTCCTTCGCCTTGGCCACAATGTTCACTACCCCAGGATGGGCACAGCCGGTGATGACCACTAAACCCTGATTTGTGGCCAAAACTAGCGCCTGCTCGACGAGACCCCTCCCCATCTCTCCGGTGGTGTAGATGCCCTCGGCTATCTCCATCGGCTCGTGCACCTCCACCACGTGGGTGCGAGCCTTGACCTGCCCCTTGAAACGACCGGGGAAGGAGCGGGGGAGGTAGACGGTAGCATCCTTGTTGACAGCCAGGAGGTCTCCCAGACCGCCGGTGTGATCGCCGTGAGCGTGCGAGAGAACCACCGTCTTTATCCTTCCGACATCGATCCCCATCCGCTCCATGTTGGATAGCAGTCTGGGGCCATCACCGCCGGTGTCGAATAGGAAGTCGTCGCCCACCAGGCAGGAGAATCCCCAGGCGGGGGAGAGATCGCCACGAAGCGATTTATTGTCGTAAACCACTGCTATTTTCATCGCTGACCCTCCGATTGGGAAGCAAACTCAATGGCGTTCTCCAGCAACTTGAGCGTTTCGGCCTTCTCCGGGTCAACCCCTCCCTCCAGGCTTCCCTCTGGATGGGGGCTGAAGATGACCACCCTACCCTGGCCGTAGGTGGAACAGACGATGGCGGCGGCCCCCTCCTCATAGACGGCCAGCGTCTCCACGCCCTCGCCCGCTTCCATCATCGGCCCGTTCTGATACCAGATGTCCACTTTGCCTTTGTAGCCTTTCACCACCGGGTGCTCAGGCCTGGCTACGATGATGGTCCTGAGACCCCTCCCTGCTTCCCTCTCATTCTTGATCTCAATTATCCTCAAGCCGGAGGGGTGGCCCGGTACCTCCACGCGTTGAGCGGCGATGTAGGCTCCGGCGCAGATGCCGATATAGCCACCGCCCTCGGCCACGAACTCCCTGATGCGCTTGAAGCCCTCCTCGCCAAGAGCATCCACGTACCGCGCCGTGTAGCCGCCGGGGACGATGAGCAGCGAGCAATCCCCCAACCCACCACTCCTGATGCCCCGTTCGCCGATCCCACGATAGGGGATGGCTAGCCTGTCCAGGGCGACCTCGACGTCCCTGGCTAGAATCGCCCCAGCACCAGCGTAAACGCAGACCAACTTATCCATCGTGCTCCCTTTTGCCCTGCCACCTTCGGGCAAAGCTGCACATCCGCTCACTACCGGGATGAGAAGCAACAAACAAATGCATAACCATAAAATCCACCTGCTACCCATCACTTCTTCTGAAGAGTGATCCAGACTTCGGAGGTTTTCAGACGCAGTTTCGTCAGCAGACTAACCGTCCAATCAAGGTTTGCCAGCAGAGGCACCGTCGGAAACCTCCGAAGTCTTGCTGAAGCATCGGCCCTGGGCTACACGAGACAGTCCAAAAGACGCCTTTTCAATCGATCCAGGGAGATTTCTCGGAACTCTACCTCGAGTCCTGTCCAATCAAAAAGCTCCAGTATCTCCTCAGGATGTTCGTTAATGTATTCGTCAGAGATACCTATGCCATCTAAGACGATTATCCTCTTGTAGTAGCCTGGGAAATTGGCGTTCGCATCGGCCTCGTCCCAACCGAAATACCTTTGGTAAACTGTTTTCCAATTTCTCAGCCATCCAGGCGTAAACCAAAGGACCTTCTTCTCTTCACCACCACTTATCTCCTCCCTTTCTTCGACGCCTGCAAGTATATCATAGCCATAATCGCCCTGGACTCTCGATATCCCTTCTCCCTGCTCCCCGATTATCATATCTATCTTTCTGGAGGGATTGTCGGCATTAACGTAGCATTTTCTGCCATAGACTACAATAATTTTCTCAGGAGGGCAGTATTCCATGGCTTTCTTCAACTTCTTCACCAGTTGCCTTTCAAGCTCGTCGGGCATAGCGTGCAGTCCCGGAGGAGTGAACATGATCTTGTAAGGGTCAAGAAAGCCATTCCGCATCAGGTAATTCAATTCCGGATATAGCATGCTGCAGGACACAATACAACGATCTTTGAATGACTGACGATTAGCCATATTCCTCTCCCTTTCAAGCACTTGAAAGCTGCTCGAACTCCGATAGATTGGCCTTTTCGGGAGCC
>CAZRSI010000065.1:3610-12517 GCA_964602575.1 uncultured Anaerolineae bacterium | reverse complement strand
ACGTGCTAAAAGCGCGTGTTGAGCAACTAGAGCAACAAACGAGTCAAGCTTAAAGGAGGAAGGTAAATGACAGAGAAACTGGAAAAAATCGTTGAGGAAATTCAGGGGTTAACTCTTCTCGAGGCATCTGAGCTGATCAAGCTTCTGGAGGAGAGATTAGGGGTGAGCGCTGCAGCCCCGGTGGCCGTGGCCGCAGCTCCATCTGCTGCGGCGGCTGCTGGCGCTGAGCCGGAGGAGGAAAAGACTGAGTTCGACGTCATCCTAAAGGAGATCGGCCCCAAGAAGATCCAGGTCATCAAGGTGGTACGCCAGGTCACAAGTCTGGGGCTGAAGGAAGCCAAAGAGCTAGTAGATAGCGCGCCCAGCCCCGTGGTACAGGGCGTTCCCAAGGAGCAGGCCGAGGACATCAAGAGCAAGCTGGAAGCTGAAGGTGCTGTGGTGGAGATAAAATGACAACTGGGGCAAATCCGACGAGCGAACCTGTAGTCGTTACCGATGAGACCTTCGAGACCGAAGTACTCCAGGCGACGCTGCCCGTGCTGACGGATTTCTGGGCAGCCTGGTGTGGCCCTTGCTACATGATCGCCCCCATATTGGAGGAGATCGCTGCCGAGTACGCCGGCAAGCTCAAGGTGGCCAAGCTCGACGTGGACAGCAATCCGCGCACGGCTATGCAATATGGGGTGATGAGCATCCCCACCTTGATCCTGTTCAAGGATGGTCAGCCGGTGGAGCGCCTGGTCGGCGCCATGCCGAAGAAGAACCTCTTAGCCAAAATCACCCCACACCTCTGAGCATGTAGTAGTAGCGCGTAGGGGTAAGGCTTGCCCTTACCCCTACGTAACGGTTATCTCTTTCATGAAGAAAAGACTTCCGAAGTCTGGCAGACTTCGGAAGTCTTGTTTCTAATCCCCCTTCAGCGACTCCAACTTCTGAGCACATTCCTCGCAGTTCGGGTCGAGGCGCAGCGCGGTTTCGAAATGCTCCTTGGCCTTCCCCTTTTCCCCAAGTTCTAGATAGGTCAAGCCGAGATTATAATGCGTGGCCGCGAATTTGGGATCAATCTCCAGGGAGAGCTGCAACTGCTGTACGGCTTCCTCGTAGCGGCCTGCATCGAAATAAAACCGCGCCAATTCATTTCGATAGAGGGCACGGTTGGGGCTGAGTTGAAACGCCCGTTCATAGAACTCCACCGCTTGCTCTAATTTGCTGGGATCAACCGTCCTGGCCCAATAGCCATAGAGCGTGCCCGTGCAGGTATAGTACTCAGGATCTAAAGGCTGTAATTCTAAGGCTCTGGCCATGGTATCCAATCCTGCCTGGAGAAGCTGGCTTCTGGTCTCCCGTTCATCGTCGGCGATGCTCTGAGCCAACTCATAGTAGGCGGCCGCTTTGTACTGATAGAGCCTGGGCTCAACGGGGTAGACCTGGATGGCTCTGTTATACGCGGCGATGCTTTCTGTATATTGCCGGGCACTCTTGAACCGTTCTCCTTGCCGCAAGTAGACATCAGCAAGAAGAAAATTGATATTGCTGAAGCTGGCAAAGAAGGGGATGACACACACGACTAGCAGCGAGATAACAAGCCGAAGCCACTTGGCGTTATTTATGTCTGGCTCGACAATAGTCGAACCGATAGGGATCGCCTTCTCTTCCTTGGCTGTTTCAGCCTCGGTGAAATACATAACGCTCATCACAGCTAAGTAGAGCCAAAACAGCAGGTCAACAGAGGGGATCAATAGACCAAATTGAGCCTCAATGAGATGGGCAAACATGGCAGAGAGCAAGGCAATCACCGTGATCTGGACTTTGAAATCTTTTGTCCGCCGAAGAAGAGAGATACCATAGTGGAAAAAGCATCCCGTCAGAAGAAGAAAAGCTAACAGTCCCAACACCCCTGTCGTAACTACCAGGTCGAGCAATTCGTTATGAGCGCGGTCAACTACCGCCTCGCGCGCCTCGATGTGAGCTAGACCAGGAGGATAGACTTGATGGAAGACGACCTCCATCGTCTCAGGGCCATAGCCGATGAGGAGGCGAAAGGGCCTCAATGGATCGGGCGAGAAGCCTATGTTGGGATTAGACCTGATCAGCTCCAATGTCCCCTGCCAGATCAACAACCTGACCCATTCTGTGCCCGTGCCTGCTGCCAGGTTGTCAGACAATACTAATCGCGATAGGTAAGGCGATTCGGTGAACGGCTCCAGCGGCGTATGGGGGAGATTCAGCCCAACTAACAGGGCGGCAAGGGCCACCCCCCCGACGATTGCGACAGACAGCAGCCTTTTCATTCTGTACCGCCATACGACCAGGATGGCAAAAAGCAGGGCTCCTCCCAAAAAACCAAACCACGGCCCACGGCTCTTGGTATACAAAAGACAGGCCAACAGCAGAAGCAATAGCGAAGCATAGCCAATAGCTTCTAGAAGTGTCGAGCGGCAGGAGGACGAGGAGCGATTTCCTCCCAGCAACGCCCGCAGGCTGGTAAGAAAACGCCCGAACGCGAGAGGAATAACCATGATCAGGTAGGCGCCGAGGAAGATGGGATTGCCTATAGTCGAGATGACCCGGCTGTAATCTCTTCCGGGGAATATTGGGTCAATACCAGAGTACTGAAGCACGCCATAGAGGGCCACTGGCAGACTGGCGAGAAGAGCGACGGTAATGAGTTGCTCGACCTGCTTTGGGGTGTTGAAATTGAGGATGCCCAGGAAAAAGAAGAGGACATAGCTAAGGACGGTGCAGATGCCATACGCACGAAAGAACGACCCCCAAAAGCTCAGACGAAGGTCTACCGAGGTGATAGTGGATAGAACGTGTGTAAAGGCAAAGAGGAGCACGGGGAGGACGAAAGGTCTGGCAAGCAGCTTCCTGAACGAGCCGGCCAAGGATCCCTTGAGATGAATTAGATCCACCAGCCAGGCAGTCGAGAGAAGCAATGTGGCGAAGCGAAAGAAGGCGACCTTAGGATATGGATATATAGTATAACCGTAAGGGTTAATCAACAAGGGAACCAATAGCACAATGGCTGGTAACCCGAATCGGATGACCCTGTTGGATAGCAAGTGAAGTCTCATTCTGAGAGCCTGTCCCGAAAATGCTTGTGGCTAAACCTCGGGGGCCTGAAGAGTTGAACTATAGCAAAAATGATGCAGAGGAGCCGTAATTTCCCCCAGCTCCTCTGTACCCTTACCTATGAACGAGAGTGCGTAGACCCTTAGTACACCGATGCATAGATTCGTTCCGAATTTCCCGTTCACCACGCCCGCCCGGAGCTGATGAAATTCAACAAAATAGTTTGGATAATCGGCGATTACCTGGCCAAATTTTCAATTCTCATCACCGCCGAGCGGACAAGGGGTCACATCAACTTCTGTATACGGGTTAACAAGTTAAATTTCACAAGCTCCGGGCTGAAAGAGCAAAGCCCTACGCGCCAGAGTGTGCCTGATTCAGCCCCGGAGGCTTCGTTACTTCAGCGCGGGGTCTTCAGCCCCGCGCTGGCGCTGGGCAAACTCGGAACGAACTTCTTCCGGAATGCTGTACTTAGGCACTTATGCTAATCGTATTGTGTTTGTGTAACTCTGCCACTGGTGTCCCACCTATAGTAGCCGTGCGTAGTACTGCGCAGTTTCAAGGTTCCATAACTTTGCCTGTATTCTTCCTCACCAGTAGCGGGGTTGTAGTATGATACAACCCAGATGCTGATGCGTTCTACTGGCGAAAGCGGCCGACCAGTCGAGTTCTCCTGTACTGTTATTGCTTCATATCTAGCCATCATAGTATCCATGGCCGTTTGGACGACCTGCAATTCCGTCTGGGCAGCCTTGGCCTTCGCCCCTCCTGTCAGGCCAGCCAGGTTCGGAACCACAATAGCGATCAGGATGGCCAGGATGGCCAGGACCACCAGCAACTCTACTAACGTGAAACCATGCTCATCACGTGTTCTCTTGTTCATCGTTTACCTCCTTATCAGTAAAATTTAAGGAATGTTTAGTACCCGCCCGGAAAATCCACTCTTACCTCCTGCCTCCAGGGGATGCCCGCCCCGAAGCCAGGGCTCGGAGCATTTTTCCGGATGGGTTCTTGGTGAGGTGATTTCTTTTTCCTTACCTCTCCCACCCCCTTTCTGGTAGCGAATTTATCAGCATCTTTGGTGATCCTGTCCTCTACCCTAAATTATATCATAATTCGGGTTGTTTTTGCGTGAAAATAGCATGAAGATTGCGTGAAAATTGCGTAAATTCTATGGAAAGCAAATTGTGTGTGCACATAATGTGCACACACAATATCCTACAGCCTTGATCACCGAAGAGCCTGCCCCGATCCCTTCGACTATGCTCAGGACAGGACAACTGCTACCCAGGGGCGTCTCGCCTCGTCCAAGGGCGGTTTGGCCACCAAATCGGGGTGTCGAAAGGTCTCTGACGGAGGCGGTGTCCTGAGTTTCCTGAAGGACAGAAGGGGCTCGGTCAGGAGACCTTTGCCCATCGGTAGCAGCGGGGGAGACTCTTCGCTATCCTCAGGGTAACAGCACTGTGGAGGGATGAGAACGGAGCGAAGAATCCATTCCCTCAGTGACGGATCCGCTCGCCAATTAACTCCCGCAACCCCTCGGGATTATTCGACTTGGCCAATGCATCTTCTAGGGTGATTATCCCCTGCCTGTAAAGGTCTCTCAGCGCCTGATTCATGGTCTGCATGCCATACTGGGATCCAGTTTGGATCACGTTGGGCATCTGATAGGTCTTTCCCTCTCTGATGAGGTTGCGAATGGCGGGAGTAGCAATCATGACCTCCACCGCAGCAACGCGGCCATTGCCATCTGCCCTGGGCACCAACGTTTGATAGAGCACCCCCTCCAGGCTGGTGGCGAGCTGGATGCGTATCTGGCCTTGCTGATGCGGTGGGAAGACGTCAATAATGCGGTCAATGGCCTGGGGGGCGCTGGGGGTGTGGAGGGTAGCCAGCACCAGGTGTCCCGTCTCCGCAGCCGTAAGGGCGGTGGCGACGGTCTCCAGATCGCGCATCTCCCCCACCAGAATAACGTCCGGGTCCTGACGAAGGACATGCTTAAGGGCATTAGCGAAGGACCTGGTATCTGCCCCCAGCTCTCGTTGGGTGAAGAAGCACTTCTTATCCCTGAAGAGATACTCTATCGGGTCCTCGATGGTGACCACCCGGCGAGCTTCTCTCTCGTTGAGGTAGTCCAGCATGGCCGCCAGGGTAGTGGATTTGCCACTGCCGGTGGGGCCAGTGACCAAGATGAGGCCATCCGGCTTCATGACCAAGACTTTACATACCTGTGGCAGCCCTAGCTCATCTATAGAGGGGATCCTCCAGTTCACCTGGCGAAAAACCAGGCTGATGGTGCCTCTCTGCAAGGCAGTATTGACGCGAAAGCGAGCCAGCCCGGAGATGCTGTAAGCGAAGTCCAGTTCCAATTCCCTGGCAAAGGTCTCCCTCTGCTCCTCGGTGGTGATCTGCCTGAACGCCTCCTCCATGTCCTCAGTCGTTAGACGTGAATCACCATACGGGGTGAGGACACCATCAATGCGCAGCACGGGAGGGCTGCCCGTCTTCATGTGCAGGTCAGATGCCTGTCGCTCAACCATCACGCGAAGCAATTCCTCTATGTTCATACCACATACCTCCAATACCAGTCCAGAATTTGCCTACCGTAAAGCATAGCTACCATACCCCCTGCCACAAGGAAGGGAGCAAAGGGGACAGGATCTTTGCGTCCCTTAACACCAGTCAGCAACAAGCTGCCCCCAACAACTCCCCCCGCCAGAAATGACAGGAAAAGGGCAACCAAAACCGCAGGAAACCCCACCACCAACCCAATGAAAGCAGCCAACTTGACATCGCCCATCCCCATCCCAGCCGGGTAGATAGAAGCAATCAAAAAGAGCAACCCGAAACCAAGCGCCCCGCCACCGAGTAACTCCACTGGGCCATGGTGCGGTGTGATCGGAATGGCCACTAAAGCCAAGGCAATAGCCGGATAGATCACCCGATTGAGCACCAGGCGGTGCTCCAAATCAATGAAGAAAATGACAATGAAGAAACAGATGTACAGAGTGGCCAGCAACAACTGCCGGGAAAAGCCATAGCGATACCAAAGCAGGACAAATAGCCCTCCTGTTAGCACCTCAACCAGCAGGACGCGACGGGGTATCGGCGCTCCACAGTAGCGGCATCGCCCCCTTAAAAAGAGGTAGCTGGCTACAGGGATCATGTCCCAGGGAGCCAGCCTTCGGCCACAGGCCGGGCAATGGGAGGGTGGCGAGACAACGGATTCCCCCCTCGGCAAGCGGTCTATACAGACATTGAGGAAGCTGCTGATGACCAGCCCCAGCAAGGCGTAGAGCAACACCATGACTGCGCGCTCACGCTTCCTTCTTGAGTGCCAGGCCGATGTTCACCATGAACGCGGGCAGAGGTAGATCTCGCGGGTATGCCAACGGTGGCTTCGGTGTTTCAACAGTATATCCCAACTCGGTCCGTATCGTCTCATTTACGCTGGGCACAGTGGTCAATTCCCCTGTCAGGAACACAGGGATCGAGGGGGCTAACACGGAATCGGGGTGGCTGTGATTGTAAAAGTCAATGGTGCGGATGACCTCCTCGATCAGACGACGCGCTTTCTGTTGAGGATTGAGAGCTTCTCTATGCAGCACAGCACTTCGTGTGATATCGGGAATGGCATGCCTCACCACGATCACATGGAAGTTCTCGTTCTCCAGATCGGCGATCACCGCGTCCCGCTGATTCACGGCCCTGACCAAAGCAAGGGGCTTGAGGTCCATCGCCTTGAGTTGAATTCCGGCGACCTGGAAAGCATTGATTTGGGCGTCCACCAGGTCTCGTGGCGCGCCCAAGACGTATACTTGTTGTGTATCTCCCGTCTCACCTATGACCTGATGGGTAAGGTAGAGCTCTTCCACAGGCACAGGCATCACTCGCCTCGCCTCGCGCATGACGGCATCTCGTAACAGATTGGGCCTCATTTTGGGCAGCTCGAAGATCTGGGAAGTCGAGCCCAACCCTATGACCGTCAGGCTGGTGATGACCCCTTTCTTGGATACGTTGTGCTGTGTGAAAAGGGTGTCCAGGGCCAGACCCACCTGTGCTGGATCCCGGACAAGGCCGTTCTCGACCAGGCCGGGCCCCAGAGGGGCGCGTACCCACTTCTTGACCTCCCCTCCCTGGGCTGTGAGCAACCGCACACTCCTCTCCTCAATGTTCACCGTTACTGTTTCTTGATTCCCTCGCAAACTTAGTCTCATTTCAACCTGCCCTCACAATCACTTTTGATCACCGAAGGTTTCCGACCGAGGCGGTGTCCCGATGGTTCGACAGGCTCACCACGAAGGTTTATCGAAGGGCTCGGTCAGGAGACCCTCGCCCATCGGGGGAACTGTCATGTTAATCTACCTCTAAAGTCTATTGAGTGGGAATCAGCAACCGCTGTCCCGGGTAAATGATTGAACTGGTCAACCCGTTGACAGTCATGATGGCCTGCACAGTAGTGCCATACATGCGAGCGATCTGGTACAACCACTCCCCCGGTTGCACCACGTGGACGATGTACTGCGGCTGTGCAGTCGGGGTCGAGGTTGGTGCGGCGGCGGGCACAGGTGCCCCCCCAGCCAATGCCTCCAGTTCCCACATGGCCTCGGCCCCGTCGGGCTTGATCTCCAAGGCTCTGGTGAACTCCATCTTGGCCTCTTCTAATTTACCCTCAGCAGCCAATTGGCGCCCATAGTTCACATGAGCTGCATACAGTTTCTCAGTCATGTCATCGTAGTTAGGGTTAATAGCCAAAATCTGCTCGATGATGCTGATCACTCGGGGCCAGTCCTTCGCCGCCCATGGCTCGTGCAAACTCTGGGCCAATTGCTCCTCTTTGGTCAATGCAGGGGCCGGCGTGGGTGGAGCAACAGTAGGCGTGGGCCCCCAGGCTTTCGCCTGTTCAAGCCCCTTGAGAGCTTCTGGCCCACCGGGTCTGATCTCCAGGGCCTGGTTAAACTGCTCTACAGCCCCAGCGGGGTTACCCTGATTCAGGAGTTGGTAGCCATAGTTGACATGGGCCGAGTATAGTTTCTCGTTCATGCCTTCGTACTCTGGCTCCATGGAGAGGATCTGCTGAATCAAGGTGATGGCTTGTTCCCAATCCTCCGAATCCCAGGCGGCGGCCAGCATTTGCTCCAACTGGGCCACGCTTTCGGGCGTCACGGTGGGTGTTGCCTGCACAACCGCCCCGGAGGAAAGAGGCGAACTATACAAGGCTATGTCCATGCTGAGAGTATGTTGCCCTTCCTCCTCTGCAATGTTTAGATTAGTCATTACAAAGCTCTCAAACGTAGCCTCTTTGATACGAGAGAGGAAGTTCACCAAGTCGGGGAGGTCCCCTTTAGCTTCCAGGTAATACTCCTCGACGCTGTATGACTCCTTTTGTTCTTCTGCCGGAGGGGCAGGACGGCTGTCCCGCCTGGTGATCTCCACCTGGCTCTCATTGGCATATTTGTACAGGTTATTCAGTATCTCTGTCGCCTGGGCCTCGGTAAGGAAGCGGTTGGCCAGTTGATCCAATGTGGATTTCTGAGCCTCTAGCTTTTTCTGCAAGTCCTCGGCGCTCGTGCCCAAGGTCTTGCGGGCTTTCTCCAGCTCCTCCCTGGCCGAAGCCAGCGAGGAGGTCAGTTCCCGCCTTTCCGACCACAGGGGAAGAATAGAGGACCTGACAAAGAGGATGTTGACAACCACCAGCACGATCACAGCGACCAGGGCCAGCAGGGTCTGGCGGTCCATGAGCTCGATGCTTGTTCTCAAGTTCCGTAAAGAATCCATAGCAATCCCTTCCTCTCCGCAACGTCTAGCAAGCCTTTCAGGCTTCCGAAGTCT
>CAZRSI010000065.1:0-3510 GCA_964602575.1 uncultured Anaerolineae bacterium | reverse complement strand
AGAGACTCCGGAAGTCTCAAGACCTCTTGATCGCCGAAGGTCTCTGACCGAGGCAGGAAGGGCTCGGTTAGGAGACCTTCGCCCATCGGCAGTACACCACGAACATAGCAATGCGGTACTTAGTATCTATCCGAAAAACCTGCTCAAGGCGGATCTTAGTCCGCCGCTGGACTAAGGTCCAGCGAGAGCACGGGCGTTTTCGGATAGGTTCTTAGTGGCGAAAGCGCCTCAGTCTATCCCAATCCTTCCAATAGAGTGGTAGAAAGACACTCTCCCGTCTGTACATCGTTTTCGAGTTGGAAGCGAGGTGAGCCTCATCCAGTGGCATGGACGGAGACGATGAAGTTGGCGTGATGACCAGGGTGTACCAGAGATCCGGTCCGCATCCGCCGGCATCGGGATTGAAGTGAGCTACTTTAATGAAATAGGTGCCGGTGGTGGCAAAATGGTAGGTTATCCTCGACAAGGGAGGATTGGCCCAATCATTATCGTTGTAATCCAACTGCGTGGTGCCGTCGGTATCGTACAGAGTAAGGGTCGTATCTATGTCGAAACCGTATGTTCTGGTAGTCCATATGGTATAGGTCAGAGGCTGAGCGACGAATTTCACATAGTCTACATCTCCCGCGATGTGGAAGTTGTGGTCTTGGGATCCACCGATTCCGATCATGCTGGAGTGCTGCCAGTCGTCATCGGGTTCGTATATATCCGGGCAAAGGGTCGGTGTGGGCGTAGGCGTCATGGTGGGCGTGCTCGTCGGCGTAGCTGTGTTGGTTGGCGTCGGGGTGGGAGTGGCTGTTTCTGTGGGTGTTGGAGTGGGCGTGGCGGTATTGGTTGGAGTTGGCGTGACGGTAGGAGTCTCCCCCACTGGTCGGATAATCAGTTGGACGGGAACCGTGCGGGCGAGGCTGTTCTCACAGTAGGTAGGACAGTCCGAAGAGTAGTTTGGCCTGATAGTGATGGTAATGGTTCCCTCATAATAACCGGGATTCAGGCCCTCAATGTCCTCCGCCCATACAGTCACGCTCGAGGGAGTCTTGCCTTCGGTAGGGCCTACAATTAACCAATTAGCGTCATCCTCAATGCTCCAAAGTAAGTTCCCACCGCCGGGCACGGTAATGGTAATGGTTTGCGCTTCAGGGTAAGGGCAAGGAGGAAATAGACATTCTTGCCATTCGAAACTGAGCGACTCAGGCTCGACCTCTATGAAGGGCTCCTCAACTACAGTGATGGTATACCACTTGGTTGGGCCAAACTCATAGCGATTGGTGACGGTCACTACCGCCCAGCCATCGGAAGAAGCCGGGAAGCAGAGCGAGGAGGCGAAGTTGCCGCCGCCTGGATCGTAATCATCGCACGTCCACAGGTCATTGCCCATCGTGACCGTGATGACAGTGTCCACGCTAGGGGCTAAGCGTGAGGTGAAGACACCGTACTGACGGCCTTCTTTGACCGGGAACTTAACAAAATCCTGGTCGCCATCAGGGTAGAAGTTATGTCCCTGTGGGTCCCTCTCGTCAATGATCTTAGGCCTATTGTCGTCGGGCTCATACCTGTCAACGCGCGGATCGGAGAGCAGAGTGAGCTCCAGCTCGTAGGTTTTGTCCGGGCCATAGTAGCCATTTAATCCCGAACTGATAGTCGCTATCGCGCTACCATCCTCATCCGGCACGAAGCGGACTTCTGAGGCAAAGAACTCCGGATCGAGAATCCACTCCGGATCAGGCAATCCCGTGTAGATGTCATCATTCACGCACCAATAATAGTCCGTAGTCTCGCACACCTCGCCGTTCACCGCGACAGAGATCACAGTGTCTGTGCCGGTGATCAAGTGGGAGGTACCCAGGGCGTACAGGAGCCCCTTTTTGACGCCAAACTTCACTTTGTCCACGTCGCCATCAGGGTAGAAGTTGTGCGTTTGCTTCTCACCGACAGCAATGGGGCGTGCCATCTCATCGGTATCATCGGGCTCGTACTTGTCCACCAGTTGCTCAACGGTGATCCGGTACTCGTGGTCTGCCCCCCCCGCACCAGCCACGTCGGCAACGGTCACAAATACCATGGTGTCCACCGGGGGAGAGAAAGTGACCCTAGAGGCATGCTCTGTTTGGCTCAGGTCATCGTTGACGTAGACATCTGACCCTACGGTCACGGTTATGATCGTATCCACACCCACGGCCAGATCAAAAGTGCGGACATCGTACCAGTATCCCGCCTTGGCCAGGAACTTCACCATATCCCTGTCGCCTGGAGGGTGAAAATTGTGCCTCTGCGCCCCCGGACTCGGAGGGGTGGGAATGGGAGGCGTTACGACGGCGATGGGTTTGGCATCCTCAAGCGTATCGTCAGGTTCGTACTCATCGAGGCCTGGGATAGGCGTGGCGGTTGGTGTTGCGGTGGGCGTGGGGGTGTCGGTGGGGGTCGGCGTGGGCGGGGGCCAGGTGAAGTCGAAATAATTGTCAGTACACGCCCAGCCCACCACAGGGACGTCCTCGAAATAAAGTCTGTCATTGTAACAGTTGTATCCCCAACAATTCGTACCCCCACAGGCGGAAGTGGCCAGCGCAGGGGTGCCCTCGGGCGGGGGGACGGAAACCCGAAGCTGCAAATTCCACTTCCCCGTCCCGTTGGGGCCAGCGGCCCACCAATCCTCTGTGGGATTCCATTCCACCCGGCCATCTACCCCGGTCTGCTGCAGACCATAGCGTATCCAGCTATTGTCCCGGAAGTAAAGCAATTCAATGCCCACCCCGCTGATGGGAGCCTGGGTGAACAGATCCCTGGCCATGGCGCCTATCTTCCAGAGCCCGGGGGTGATGGCAGGCTGCTTCCAGACAAGAGGCAGAAACACGTTGGCTCCGGGCCTCGGTGTATGCGTTGGCGTGGGCGTGGGAGGGACGAACACGCCCGAAGTGCGCAGGCGGATGGCTACGTCATCGCCGTAACCCCCTTCCTCGGTCCACGCGCTCCCATTGGGGCCGGTATACGTACGCTGGGTCTCGTGAGGCCCCTCCGCATCAATGGCGATAGGATACTCTGAATCCGCATTGGTGAGCTTAACTACCACGACGACATCGTCGCCACTGGTCAACCCCAGAGGTGGGTCCACCACCACCCCGTGATAGCCGGCTTCATTGAAGCTGTGGTCCAGGCTGCTCCACAGCAGATTGCTGGGCGTCGTGCCGTCGAAATCGTCGTAGATGTATACGTCCACGTCGGTGGTACGGTCCGTGGTCCAGAACTCCACGCGGGTAGCATAGGTGTCGCTGGTGGGGAAGAACTTACTCAAGCCCCAGGCGGTCGTGCTGCCATAGCCCACCATGTGTGTCCAGCCGGCCTCATCGTAGTACAGAATGTCGCCATCGGGATCGTAGTCCTGCCAGTCGTACATAAACGAAGAGTACTTGCCAATGCTGGCTGAGCCATAGGCAATGGTGAAATAGCCGTTGTCTCCCCAACCCGTGCCCCAACTGTTCTTCACAATCCAGCCGCCGGTGCCCCCCGCATGGG
>CAZRSI010000064.1:0-12542 GCA_964602575.1 uncultured Anaerolineae bacterium | reverse complement strand
CGGCAATAGTTTGAGCCGCCTTCGGCGAGAACTGGGGCTCAGCAAAGATGGCTTTGGCGCCGATACGCCTTGCCGTCTCCACGATGCGGGCCACATCGGCCGGCGATGGCTCGCGCCCCGGTGACTCCTCGATCACCGCTGCCTGGACCAACCCATAGCGCCGGGCGAAGTAGACCCAGGCCGGGTGGAAGGCGATGAACTGGCGGCTGGACCAGGTGGCGACTTCGTTGGCGATTTCCTGATCCAGCGCTTGCAGCTCAGCGATGTATCTTTCGGCGTTGGCCCGATAGTCGTCGGCGTGGGCTGGGTCAGCCTGGATGAGCGCATCGCGAATGTGGCTCACCTGCACCATGGCGTTCTCAGGATCGAGCCAGATGTGGGGGTTGCCCCCGTGCTCGCCGGCAGCCCCTGCCAGCACCTCGATCCCCTGCGAGGTATCCACCACAATCAGGTTGGGGTTGTCCGCGCTCTCGATCAGCTTGTCGGCCCAGTATTCCAACCCCACGCCGTTGAGCACCAGCAAGCGGGCCTTGGCCACCTGCTGCACCTGGGATGGGGTCAGCTCATAGGTGTGAGGGCTGGCCCCTGGCGGCACCAGGGTGATCACCTGGACGTGATCGCCCCCCACCTGGCGAGCGAAGTCGGCCAGGGGGGCGATGCTGGCGGCAACCAGCAGCCTGCCCTCGGGCGAAGCGAAGGGCCGGCCGCTGTCTGTGGGCGATGGCCCTGCTTCCCCCGCGCAAGCAACAAGTACCATGCACATTAACCCTAGCCATGCGCCTGCCATTCGCTTCAAGCGAAGTTTTTCCAATGTGACCTCCATGCCTGCTGCGCAGGTTACTCGTTTATTCGCGGGTCATTTTGGCACCGCACCTGGGACAGGTCATCTGATAGCATGGCTGCCCTGCCAGGTGGGGCACTTTGTGGCCGCAATTTGGGCACACGCAGTTGCCACTTGGCCCGGCTGCCTTGGGGCCACCCATACGACCCGGTCCACGACCACCTCCGCGGCCGGCACCACCTCCACGGCCGGCACCGCCACCGCGGCCACGGCCTCGGCCAAAAAGCCTCTGGAACATCGTTCTCACCTCCTTTTGCAAATCCCATCTGTCGAACAGGGCGGGCTTTCGCAGCGCTCCTCTCGTCCGCAGCAGGTCAGCCCCGCCGGACGCCTCTCCCCGCTCATCACGTAGGGAACAGAGAGGAGCTTTTCCAGCAGGGGGCTGCCGCAGTTGGGGCAGGTGGGCGGAGTGCTGGTCTCGGAACGGATTAGCACCTCCACCCGCCCCCCACAGTTTTGGCAACGGTACTCATAGACAGGCATCGTGAACTCCTCCTAAAATAACTGTTCTATCCACATCATCTTCTCAGATATCTGCCATCACAACCTCCCCCTATGAGCGGAGGGTTATGATCCCAACGTCGCAGTTCGTCACCGTCTCATAGGTGATGGACTCCCCCGCCGCTCCCTTCGGCAGGCTCAGGACAGGTTCCCAGGCACGGGGCAGGCATTGGAGAAGGTCACGACCATCACCACCTGGCCCTGCTCGGCGGCGCGGCGAAAGGCCTCTTGCAGGGCGGCGAAGATGGCAGCATCGTCGCCGGTGATCAGGGTACTCATAGCGCCCGGTTCCACACTCAGGCCGTGCTCTTGAAAGACCCGGAGTGCCTGGTCAATAGCCGGTGACAAAGACGCCTGTCGCAAAGGATACAAGCTAACCTGAGCGGCGATACCGTTCACTTTCCTCCTCCGCTTTTCACGGTTCAACCATGCTTACTGCCATACCAATAAATCCACCCCACGGCAGCGGCAACTCTCCAGGCCAGGCCGGCCACAGGGTCGTTCGCCACACGATCTTCACCTGCTTCTCTGCAGCAGCCTGCTGCACCAGACGGACCAATTCTGCCGGCGTGAAGAAGCGAGCCTCTTGCCACAACAGTTTCCCCGAGCGTTTCCGCCGCCAAGCCAGCAGACTCTGCCGGTTCAACACTCCCAGGATCAATCCGTGCCGGGCCACGCGGGTTGCCTCACTCAGGACCTGAACTGGATCGGTTACGAATTCCAGTGTCGTAATCAAGGCCACCAGGTCGAAAGCCTCGGCCCGAAAGGGTAAGGCCAGCGCGTCGCCCTGTACGTACAACTGCCCGCCCAGGCGGACAGCCTCGGCCAGCATGGGCGCCGAGAGATCCAATCCCATTGCCTGCAAACCTTGTTCGCCAAACCAGCGGGTGAAGTGGCCAGTACCGCATCCTACCTCCAGGAGAGTGCGTGCCCGCGAAAAGCCAGCCAGCAGCCGTTTCAACAGGGCCTTCTCCAGGCGGTCGGCCCGGCGCCCACTGGTTTCGTACCAGGCTTCGTAGCCAGCCACGATGGTCGGGTTAGTGAAGGGGTTAGCAATTTGCACCTCTGTTATTCCGAAGCCTCTCCCACAACAGCCGGCGACAGGCTGTCCATCAGCAATCCCTTGAAACGGTCAAGGGTAATCAGGTGCAACTCCACCTCCAGGCCCGTCCAGTCAAACAGTTCCAGAATCTCCTCATAAGCGGAGGCTCTGATCCAACGTCTCCGGTATCGTGGTCAGTAAAGGGAGCTTCAGCAGTAAGTCCAACGCTACAGGAATCACAAACACATGGGCTGGGTCCAGCCCTTTCCAGATCAATCCACCGAGGATGGGGGCAGGGATGGTGACCAATCCCCGGAAGAGGCCGAGCAAGCCGCTCCACCTACCCACCTGCTCTACCGGGACGAGCTCCAAGGTCATGGCACCTGCGACGCCTGAGGAGATATCGTAGAAGGTCCGCACCGAATCGGCGCAGATCACGCTGCAGCCCGTGCCAATCAGCCTCATAGAGATGGAGAGCAAGATGATGGCAGCGATGATCACCTGCCAGCTGGGTGCCAGGCCGTAAATCAACGCCCCTCCAGCCAGCAGCCCCATGCCCAGCAGGTGGAATCGCTTAAAGCCGTAGCGGTCCACTAGCCATCCCACCGGCGTGGAATGAGGGCGGCGATCCCGTTGCCGATGCTGTTGATCGTCCCCAGTTCGACCGAATTAGCTCCCAGAGCCACTGTGTAGATCGAATCGTATTGAGCCGTCAGGTTAGCCAGGAAACTATTGGCCGCAGAGCGTATGACTGCTACGCGGTAGTTGTGCCCCTGCCGGCTGATGAACTCGTTTGCCCTTCCGATCGCCCTGCCAACCATGTATGCCACAGAAAGCCTCTCCAATTTGCGCAGCCTTACATCATTCGGACCGCCTTCAACGGGCAAGCCTGGGTACACAAACTACAGCCGACACACATGGTCAGCGGGGGGGTAGGCATCTCGTAAGGAGCCTCTTGCTTGAAGACTTTGTGCGGACAGGCAAGCACGGCATGGCAGATGCCCTTATCGCATTTCTCAGGGTGGCACTTACTGTAATCAATCACGGCCATCTGCTTGGGCATCGGTCCTATCCTCGGCTGTCTTCTTCAACTCCTCCAATTCCTCCTCCAACCCCTCTAACTGCTGAAGCATCGTCGGCGACACCGAATGGGCCGGCCAGCGGCTCTTTAGCTCCGCGATCCGCCTCTCCAGTTCCTTGACCCGCTCGTTGCTCATGTTTGTCAAATCTCCTGGGAGGCAACCTGCCTTCCGCCTCACAACGCTCAAGTAGATGTGGTGCAAGCGCTAGCAGAGACCGCTGTGGTGCCTGACATCCTGGCGCTGAAGGCGGAAATGAGCTTCTCCACCCTCCGGCTGCCGCATTTTGGGCACTCGATCTCAGAGGTCGAAGCGCTAAAGCTCACCAGCTTCTCGAATTTCTCTCCACATTTCTTGCAACGGTACTCATAGATTGGCATTTAACCAACCTCCTCTTCCCATCCAACTTTGTTGACTCATTACTCGTTGCCGTGTTATCTTTCTAACGCAAACTCGGCCACCAGGAAGGTGTGGTCCGAGGGACGTTCCGCCAACCGTGCCTCCACATCAATCCAGGCCCTGGTGGAACGGCGGGCTAGTGGCACGGTGGCCCAGATGTGGTCCACCCGCCAGCCGATACCGCGCTCCACGGGGTTCCGCGCCCGATAGTCCCAGAAGGTATATTGTCCCTGCTCGCCGGGGTGGTGAAGCCGGAAGACGTCCACGAAGCCCCACTCCCGCAGCCGCTCCAGAGCGGCACGGGCCTCAGGGTGAAAGTCCACATGATTCTTAAGCCGCTGGGGATCGTACACGTCAATTGGTTCCGGGGCAACATTGAAGTCACCCATCCAAAGCAGGGGTTCATCGGGCGAGTAGTGGCGTTCGAAGAGAGCCCGCAGCCGGGCCAGCCACTCTAGCTTGTACTGGAAGTGCTCCGAATCCGGGGAGCGCCCCTGGGGGACGTAGGTGTTCACCACCGGGATGCCCCCGATCACCGCCCGGATCAGCCGCGCTTCATCTTCCCCGTCGAGGCCAAAATCCACCTCCAGCGGCTCCTCCCGGCTGATGATAGCCACGCCTGCATAAGCCTTCTGCCCCCGAAATACGACGTGATAACCCATATCTCTGATCGGTTGCGCCGGGAAGTTCTCATCCTGCACCTTCGTCTCCTGCAGGCAGAGGACATCAGGGACCTCCCGTTGCAGCCATTCCAAAACCAATCCCAGCCGGCTGCGAATGGAGTTGGCATTATAAGTTGCCGCTTTCAGTACAACATTGGACATTTTGCCTCCCCTGATGAGGGTTCCGACATTTGTGCGCTCCAGCACACCGGGAAACGTTATATTATAGCACCCTTTATCGCAGCGGGCAAACTCTTCTCTCTCACACCTCAGAAAGCTCTGTCACCGCGCTGCCCCCTCCTATGAGCAGGGTGTTAAGGTCTGTTAGCCCATCAGTACCCCAGCCTTCTGCTCCGCTGGTGCATCCATACGGCCAGCAGCAGGAATAAGATGGCGCTCAGCAGGAGCACGGCCAGATCCACCCACGTATTGATCAGGCCCATCCCCAGTACGGCGTGGTTCATCAGATCCTGGGCATAGGTCAGTGGCGAGATGTAAGCCACTGGGCGCATCCAGGTTGCCATCTCATCCAACGGGATGAAAACCCCGCTGATAAAAAGCAGCGGCCAACGGATCATCGTGCTGGGCATCATAATGCTGCCCACGGAGCGGGTGGGGACCGAGGCAAAAGCAAGACCAAAGGCTGAGAAAGCCGTGCTTGCCATCACCAACCCGATTACCAGCACCCCGATGTTGGCCACGGCCACCCGCAGCCACAGCAATCCCACCAATAAAGGCACAGCCGATACCGCTATGGCGAAGAAGGCGCCTACCAACGACTTGCCGAACAACAGAGCAACCAGCGACATGGGTGCTGCCAGCAATCGATCGTAGGTACCCATCCGCCGCTCCAGAGGGATGATCACCGGCCCGGCCGACGAAGCACTGAAGAAGGTGGTCAGGGCCAGCAACCGGGCAACACTTTGCGCCGCCGCCATCTCCCGCCGTACCGAGAAGGAGAAGAACATGAAGAACGGCATCATTAGGCCAAACATAAGCATCGGCGGCGTCAGGTAGTAGACTTTGATATCCTTAATCGCTATATTCCAAACCTGGGCCAACTCATCTAGCAACCTTTGCACCAAACCGTTTCTCATTGCCGATCTCTCCTTGGACCGCCCTTCCCCCGCCGCACACCACCTCCCTTTGTCTCGTGGCGTACCACGCCCACCTGCTGGCCAGTGATCTCCAGGAAGACATCCTCCAGGCTGGGGCCCAGGGTACTCAGGCTGACTATCCGCAGCCCGTGCGTGCGAGCGTAGTCAATCACCTGGGGCAGTAATGCCGACGGGTCGTCGGTGTACAGCCGCCACTTATCGCCCATCTTGACCAAGGTGGTCACCCCCGGCAACGCCGCCCAACCTCCCGAAGGTTCGGAACCTTCGGGAGACTCCAACGCCACCTCCACCGACTGAACCCTCTGAAAGGCTCGCTTCAACCGCTCTGGAGTGTCAATGGCCGCGATCCGCCCGTGATTGATGATGGCCACCCGGTCGCATAATTGGTTGGCCTCCTCGATCTGGTGGGTAGTCAGAAAGATGGTCGTCCCCTCAGCGTTCAATTGGCGGATCAGACCCCGGATGGCCCGGACACTTTGGGCATCCAGTCCCGGTGTTGGCTCGTCCAGAAAGAGGAGCTTCGGCCGGTGGATGATAGCCATGGCGATGCTCAGACGGCGGCGCATCCCCTTGGAGAAGTCCTCCGCCTTCACGTCTCGCTTCTCCCACAGGCCGAAGGTCTCCAGCAATTCCCGCGCCCGCGTCACCCGCTCGGCCCGGGGCACCCGGTAGAGCCGGGCGGTGAACATCAGGTTGTCCCAGGCAGTGAGTTCGGTGTAGACGTTGGATTCCTCAGGCACTAACCCCATCTGCCGCTTGACCGGATAGGCGTCGCGAGCCAGGTCGTGTCCGTTGATGATTATGCGGCCCTCAGTCGGCTCCAGGAGCGTAGTCAGCATGCGCTGGGTGGTTGTCTTTCCCGCTCCATTAGGACCCAGAAAGCCGAAGACCTCGCCCTGATACACCTCAAAGTTGATGTGATCTACCGCCAGCAAGTCGCCGTAGTATTTGGTGAGGTTAGAGACCTCGATAGCTTTGCTGTTATTCAAAGACATGGTAGCTCCCTAGCCCATTTGTATACGCACCTCATGTTGCCAACTATCGCCCCATAGTGAGATATCCCCTCCCAACACCTGCAATAGCGTCACCTGAGCTCCAAAGGCCTGGGCCACTGTCACGGTGTGAGACAATACACACTCGGCGAGGGGGATCTACCTATATGTAACTGGATTCGGGTCGGTAGCCCGGCCGTGGTCTATGCACCAGCTACGATTCGTTCGCGGTCTCCAGGCCTTGTCGAACGAGCAACACCGGACAAGGGCTGTGATGCGCTATCTTGTTGGCCACGCTGCCAAAGGTCCAACGGGCCAGTCCGCCTTGTCCGTGGACAGTCATGACGATCAGGTCAACCTTCTCGGCGGCAGCCACGTCGAGGATGTCCTCGGCCGGCGACCTGTCACGCATCAGAGCGCGTACCTTGATCCCTTGCTCGTATACTTCACGCTGCCGGGCGTCCAGGTAGCTCTGGGCTTCCCGGTGAGCGTATTCGCGCGCCTCTCTCACCCAGCCCATGGTGACCTCCGGATGTGACGTCGGCGCGGTGGGGGTGGGGATATCCAGCACCCGCAACAGGATGATCTCGCTTTCAAATTTCCGCGCCAATGCAAGAGCGAAGGGAAGAGATCTTTCCGACAAGGGCGAGCCATCTAATGGGACCAGAATACGCTTGAACTCCACCATGGTTTACATTCCCCTTTCTATTTGGGTGCGCTTCATTTCGGTTGCAGGGACACCCCTTGCGGGTGCCCAAGGCAGGTGCAAGACCTGGGCAGGTGCAAAACCTGGGCAGGTGCAAGACCTGCCCCTACTATTGCCTCACGAGAATCCCAACAACCGCCCGCTCTGGTACACCAGGAACGTGATGACGCTGGCCGTCACCAGGGGCACAACCGAGCCCATCAGCGTCCACTTGAGGTTGCGGGTCTCCTTCCACGTGGCCCAGACGGTGACCAGGCAGGGCAGGTAGAGCATATAGAACGTGAGGAAGGAGAAGGCCACCAGTGGCGTCCAGGTATGGCCCAGGTAGCCCAGGACAGCCTCTGAATCCGCCAGCGTCGCCTGCAGGCCATACGTCATCGCCAGGGAGGGGACGACGATCTCCTTGGCCGGCAGGGCAAAGAGCAAGGCGGCGAGCATCTCACCGCTCAGCCCAAAGGGACGACCCAGCGGGGCCAGCACGCCAACCAAGCGGCCGACGGCCGTCCGCTCAAACGGGGCACCAGGAGGCAGGTTGCCCAGGAGCCAGATGAGGAGCGTGGCGGGGGCGGCGATCATCACCGCCCGGCCCATGGTGTGGCCTACTTGATGGGCCAACGTGCGCCAGATGACTTGGCCCCAGTTGGGCTTCCGGTATGGAGGCAGTTCCATCACAAAGCCGCTCGGCTCCCGGCGGAAAAAGACACGGTTCAGTACCCAGGTCGCCAGAAGCATCGCCCCCACACTGATGACCAGGTACGCCAAAGTGACCACCAGGGCGCGCTTGCCGAAAAACAGAATGATCAGGGCCAGCCCGGCTCCGAAGCGCCCGTTGCAGAGGATCAGGGGGCTGGTGACAATGGCGACGACGCGGTCCTTGGCGTTCTCGATGATGCGGCAGGTGAGGACACCGGTGACGTTGCAACCAAAGCTCATCATCGCCACCAGGGTATGCTTGCCCTGAGAACCCACAGCCTGCATCAGTCGGTCCAGGTTGAAGGCCACGCGGGGAATGAAGCCAATGTCCTCCAACAGGTTAAAGGCGGTGAAGAAGATGATCATCGGCGGGAGCATCACCGCGATGACTGTGCCCGTGCCAACGATAAGGCCATCCACCAGGGGTCCTACCACCCACCAGGGGGCGTGCAGACGGACCAGGAAGCCCCGCGTGACATCCGCCAGCCAGCCGAAAGCGGTGCCCAACATATCCGAGGGGACATTGGCCCCCTGGATAGTGATCCACAGCACGGCGACGAGCATGGCCAGCATGATTGGCCAGGACCAAACCCGGTGGATGAAGATGCGGTCCAGCCGCTCAGTCGGGCTCTCCTCCACCGGCCGCAGGCGGCGGGCCGTCCGGCGGAACACCTCATCGGCAAATTCGTAGCGGCGACGAACGATCTCCACCCGTGCGTCGGGGCGGGTGGATTCCCGCAAGCGAGCTGCCCTTCTCAGCACGGCCTGAAGAGCCTCAGGGGAAGCTGATAGGTCATCCTTTTTGAGACAGCAAGACGACAGGTTCCCCGCTTTGAAGGCCTCGACGATCTCAGGATCGTCCTCCAGGAGTCTCAGGGCAATCCAGCGCCTTCGTCCATCAATCCCCAGGCTGGCCAGATCCGCCTCCAGGCTCTGGATGTGCCCCTCGACAGTCAAACCGTAATCTACCGAGACCGGATGAGTTTGCCGGCGCCCCTCTGCCACCTCCACCAACGCCGCCGCTAACTGCGGAAAACCCTCGTCCTCCGTAGCCACAGTGGGCACCACCGGCACGCCCAGGTCTGCCTCCAAGGCTTTCACATCTATCTCCCATCCCCGCCGTCGGACCTCGTCCATCAGGTTAAGGGCTACCACCACCCTGTCGGTCAGCTCCAGAATCTGCAAGGTCAAGTTCAAGTTGCGTTCCAGGCTGGTCGCATCCACGACGTTCACCACCACGTCCGGCTCTCCGGAGAGGATGTAATCTCTGGCGACGACCTCCTCCGGCGACTGGGCAGCCAGGCTGTAGGTGCCAGGCAGGTCCACCAGGTGGATCTCCCAATCCCCATGGTAGAAGATGCCCTCAGCTCGCTCGATGGTCTTGCCCGGCCAGTTGCCGACATGCTGTCGACTGCCGGTGAGGGCGTTGAAGATGGCGCTTTTGCCCACGTTGGGGTTGCCGGCCATGGCTACGACGATGCGTTTCTCATTCACTCCTCAGTTCCTCTACCAGAATGGTGTTAGCTTCCCTCCGCCGCAAGGCGACAGCCGTGCCCTTGATGAGATACTCAAGGGGATCGCCCAGGGGCGCCTGCCGGACCACGATCACATCGGCGCCGGGGACGAAGCCCATATCCAGCATACGCCGTTGGTATTTTCCGCTCCCTCGGATCTCCACCACCCGCGCCCGGCTACCCACCGGCAGTTCTCCCAGCGGCACAAGGAGGGCAGGCGACGGCACCACGAAGACGTGCTGGGCAGCGGCAGCGGCCAACGGGATGGTGTTTCCATCCAGCCGCAGCCGCAGAAGGTCGGGCTCCCGCTCCAGGACCTCCACGTCCACGCCAGGTTTCAGCCCCAGTGCCACCAGTTGGGCCAGCAGCGGTGCCGGCTCGTCGTCCAGGCAGACGATGCGCAGTCGGCTTCCCGGCGTTCCTTCCTCCAGCAGGGGGCGTCCCGACGGGGAGGGAACCTGGCACCCTGGAGCCGGAATGGCGTGTCCATGGGGGTCCCAGGCCGGGTACCCCAGTTCGGCGTCCAGTTTCTCCAGTTCCTCCGGCGTTGTTTCATGCTCGCGGCGGTGGGCCTCGGCGTGGACCGCCTCTAAAGGCATCCCCTCCCGCTCGACCAAGTAGCGCTCCCAGAGGCGGTGTGCCCGGATCAGTTCCCGGGCATGTGCCTCCCCCGCCTCTGTCAGGTGCATGTTGCCTTGGGCATCTTCCTCGGCCCAGCCGGAGGCGACGAGAGCCCCAGCCACCTCCCCGGCTAGCACCTCGGGGAGGCTCACGGATCGGGCCAGTTCCTGGCTGCCCCAGTTATCCTCCGCCTGCTGGAGGACATAGGCCGCTTTTAGCGCATCCTCTATCTCCACTGGCCGGTACACTGGTGCAGGCGGCCGGGCCGCAGGAGCCGCCCTGCGCTGCCGCAACAACGTCCACAGCCAGAGGATTATCAGCAAGAAAGAGAGAGTGGGCCAGAACCAGTGGGAAAGGTTTGGCATCCTCGTGCTTCCTTTCTCAGTCGGCGCCCAACCCAGGACTACCCATTCCGGGAACAGAGCACCTATATCGCTTGTCAGGCATCAACCCGCGCTGGCCGCAGCTCAGGAGGCGAGGAGGATCTCCTTCACCTTTTGAGTGATGGCCAATCCTTCCTCGAAGGGACGCTGCCACATATTGCGGCCAAAGATCAGCCCTGTCGCCCCGGCCTCCATGCAGATGCGCGCCTTCAACAGCAGGTCCTCGTCGCTGATCTTGCTGCCGCCAGAAAAAAGCACCATTGTCTTGCCCGCTGAGGCGACGACCTTCTCCACCGCCAGCCGGTAGGCCTCGTTCTCATCCAACTCCTTCCATTCCTCATAAAGCTTTCGATAGGGAGCTGGACTGTCCTCGTTGCGCGGGTCTCTGAACTTGGGCACATTGAGCTTTACCATGTCTGCGCCCAGCTCATTGGCCACGCGAGCAGCATAATCAACCGCATAGATGCTGTCCCGCCCGCCCTTGGCCTCCACAGCCGAGCCACGAGGGTAGGACCAGATAATGAGCGGCATGCCGTAGCGGTCGCACTCAGCGCGCACTTTCCCCAACTGGATGAAATCACGATCCTGGGAGGGCGAACCCACGTAAAGAGTGTAACCCACCGCATCGGCTCCCAGCCGCACCGCATCCTCCACGGTGGACTCCAGAGCCGAGAAGGCCTCGGCGTCAGAGGGGATGTTGGTCTTGCCGTTGAGTTTGAGGATGAGAGGCACCATCCCCGCATACTCCTTCATGTACTTACTCGCCAGCCCGATGTGGAAGACGATCCCTGAGTAGCCTCCTTCCCTGGCCAGTCGGCATTGGTAGTCCGGATCGGCACTGGGCGGGTTAGGGAAGAAGTCAATGGGACCATGCTCCATGCCCTGGTCAATAGGCAGGAAGAGAACAGTGCCATTGCCCGGGCCGTGCTCGTACAGCAACCGGTGTAAGCGCGTCCGCTTGCCCAAACTGAGGTCCAGTTCATCTAAAACAGGTCTCTTTGCCATTTTAACCTCCATATTTATGGCAGAGCTCTCCCTGAGAAGGGTAGCAGCCTAACCGCGCTGGGCCTCATCTACCCCAAGACGGCCAATACGATTGGCCTGCTACCCGAGAAAGAGAGGCTTTCCAGGGGAGCTCTCATGATGCTTCAGCCGAAGCACTGAACTTAACCCAAGAAATATCATCTATCGTTCGTTTTACCTCCCTGGCACAGTTAAAATGGAACTTTCTCATGCAAAATGTTCGCCACTCTCCGCGTCAACATAAGTCTTTCAAATCTTCCGGATGGTGGGGATGTGCCTTAGCCGGGATGCATCTGCCATCTCCTTGATCGCGTCGAGGACCTCCCGGCCAAACGGCACTATGATGCTTTCGTCCAGGTAGGGGGCGCCGCGCAAGCGCGCCACCCGGAGGTGGAGCCTCTTCTCGGGCCGAGTCATCCGGGTGAACATCAAGTGATCGGCGGCCTGCTCCAATGTCGCGATCTTTCCCTTCAGGGCGCTAGAACTCACGGTGAACAGGTAAGTGCGGCTCTTGTCCTCGCGCAGCATCGTCTCCAGCCGGGAGAGCATCCGTTCGCCGTATGTCGGCGAGAACAGCAGCAGATTCAAGGCCGAGCCGTACACCAGCGTACCCAGGTCGCTGGGGCCTAACGCCCGATCGGCCAGGTCAAGGGCCCGCACCCAGGTTTCTGGATTGACCAGATTCGCCCGCGCCTCGTCTGGGCCGGATTGCTCGACCACGCCAGCCTCAGGATCGAGATCGAGGTCCAGTTTGATGAAAAAGAATGAGTCAGCGTAGTCGGAGAGCTGGAGGTGGTAAAGCCGTGCCAAGTCATTTTCGGTGAACGTACGGTCCGGGTATTGAAGGGGAACGAGGACTACCTTGCCTCCCTGGCGCAACCAGGAGGCCACGACTGCCAAGCCGATAAGGGGCTTGCCCGATCCGCCAGGCCCTGAGATCACCGTGGATGAAGGGATCGGGATGCCTT
>CAZRSI010000063.1:0-12715 GCA_964602575.1 uncultured Anaerolineae bacterium | reverse complement strand
GGTTGACCTCCACGATACTTTTCCAAACGCCGCTCTATCTCCCGCCGCTGCCGCTGGATTTCGTCCTGAATGTACTCCGGCGAAACATCCAAGGCTGAGATCAACCTCTTATCGAGGACCACATCGCCTGAACTGGCTATCGCCCCAATGGCCAGTTCTGGCTGATGCGGCGCGCCGATCTTGCGAGTTATGTAAATATCAAGCGACGCACCGAGGGCTTTAGCAACTTCCGCCGCCACCACTACCCCACCTCGCGGGATGCCCAAGACAACGATGTCCTCTTTCCCCTTCAGCAGGCTCAACAACGCCTGAGCCAGAAGTTGGCCCGCCTCCCGACGATCGCGAAAACGCACCGCCATAGTTTATCCCTTGCCACCTATTTGGCCAGCGCCAGGGCTTTTTCCACCGCCTCAGCCGGCGTGGCTGCCTCCACGATGGCCGACACCCTCTGCCCACCTTTGGCAAGCTGCCAGGTACCAAGGCCAACCACGGGAATCCCCAGCTTCAGGGCATAAGCGATCTCCGAAAGGGTGCCATATCCACCATTCACGGCGATCACTGCCTGAGCGGTGCGGACGACAATCACGTTACGAGCCTCGCCCAACCCGGTGACCACGGGAATATCCACATAGGGATTGGCCTCATGGCGGTTGAAGCCCGGCAAGATGCCAATGGTCAGACCGCCTTCCGACTTGGCTCCTCGACAAGCGGCCTCCATCACTCCGCCTAGGCCGCCGCAAACCAGGGCCACCCCTCTCCTGGCCAACTCGCGCCCGACCGCCTCTGCGGTCCTGGCCACGTCCTCCGAGCATTGCCCTGCCCCGATAACGGCTATGATCATTGCCTCTCCAACCTTGCCTCCGCCAGCCGGGTATATACCGCCCCCGTGGGCTTGAGATCACTCTTCATCAGGCTGACGCCCCGCACCTGCATCTGTCCCAGCTCCCCGACTTCAGTCTGCGCAACAAGCTGACCCAGGCGACGCACGTCGCTGGAACTAGCTCTTCGCTGCGTTCGGCCCAGGGTCAGGTGGGCATGGAATTCGCGTCCTTCCCGCGGGAATCCCAGTTCCGCCATTCCGTCTTCGATAACTTTCTGCAAACGCTTCAGAATTCCCTCCTCCTCTTGCACACCCACCCACACAACCCGGGGGCGTCGTGGATTGGGAAAGCAACCTAACCCACCAATGGAAAACGAGAAAGGAGGGAATTCCGCACAAATCCGAGTGAGGGCTTGCTGGACCTCCTCGATCTTGCTGGCCGGTACATTGCCCAGGAACTTGAGAGTGAGGTGAATGCCCTCTGGCTTCACCCAGCGCACCGTGTCACGAGGCACATCGGCCTTGAGTTGCTCCTGCAAGTCAGCCAATGCGCTCCTGATTTCGTCATCCAGCTCAATGGCTATGAAAGTGCGAATTTGTTGCATGCGATATACCCTCCCCTCATGTTGATGCTATTATAACACACTTGGGAAAAGAAGACAATTACCTTTTTTCACCAAATGCTGGTATAATTTACCTCGGTGTAGCGAGGCAACGTTGTTATCCATCGGTTAAACATGGAGCTACCAACTCCATCTGAGAGGAGTGCAAAACCATGCAGGATGTTCGAGCTGTTGCCGAGAAAGTGATCAGGAACGTAGAAAAAGTCATCATCGGCAAATATGAAGTGATAAAACTCACCCTGGTGGGCTTGCTGTGTCGAGGGCACCTGCTCATAGAAGATGTTCCAGGTGTGGGCAAGACGATGCTGGCCAAGTCCATCGCTAAATCCATCGGCTGCACTTTCCGGCGCATCCAGTTCACCCCAGACATGCTCCCCAGCGACGTGACCGGGGTTTCGGTATTCAACCAGAAAACGCGAGAGTTCGAGTTCCGCCCAGGCCCGGTGATGGCTCAAATTGTCCTCACCGACGAGATCAACCGCGCCACCCCCAAGACCCAGTCGGCCCTGTTGGAGGCCATGCAGGAGCGACAGGTCACCGTGGATGGCGTGACTTACCCCATTCCCGAGCCCTTTCTTGTCTTGGCCACGCAGAACCCCATCGAGTACGAAGGAACCTTCCCCCTGCCCGAGGCCCAGTTAGACCGCTTCATGCTGCGCATCAGCCTCGGCTACCCCAGCCCGGAGGATGAGATAGCCATACTCGACTCACAACAATACATACACCCTGTGGACACCCTTGAGCAGGTAATTGACATCCAGGAATTGCTGGCCGCCCAAGAAAGGGTGAAGGAGGTTTATGTAGACCCCCTGATCAAGGAGTATATCGTGAGCTTAGTGAACGCCACCCGACGGCATCCCGACATCTATCTTGGAGCCAGCCCCAGGGGAAGCCTCGCCCTTTACAAGACCAGCCGGGCCTTGGCTGCCATACAAGGACGCGACTACGTCATTCCCGATGACGTCAAAGCCCTGGCAGTGCCTGCTCTGGCTCATCGCCTGATCGTCAGCCCCTCGGCCCGGATCAAAGAGGTGGACCCCAAAGCTGTGGTCGAGGAGATTCTTAACTCGCTGTCTGTGCCCGGTGCCCGAGTCCGGGTGTGATGTTACCTTTTCTGGCAACCAAACCCATACAAAGGAGCTGCAATATCTATGTCCAAAACAAACCTGGTTCTACTCCATGCACCCAGTGTCTATGATTTCCGTCGGGAATCAATCCTCTACGGCCCGGTTAGCGATGTGGTGCCTTCCACTACAGTCTTCGAGATGTACCCCATCGGTTTCACAACATTGGCCGAGTACCTGGAGCAACATGGTCTCCGGGTGCGCATCGTCAACCTGGCGGTGCGCATGTTGAACGACCCTCGCTTTGATGCGGAGAAGCAAATACGCCGTCTCCACCCCGATGCATTCGGCATTGATCTCCATTGGCTGCCCCACGCTCATGGAGCTATAGAAGTCGCCAAAATTGTCAAGAAACATCATCCCCACACTCCTGTGATCCTCGGCGGTCTATCGGCCACCTACTATCACCAGGAGCTGATGAATTATCCCGAGGTAGACTACGTGATCCGCGGCGACTCCACTGAGGAACCCCTATTGCAGCTGATGCGTTGCATCATGGAGGGAAGCGAACCCCACGAAGTCCCCAACCTCACCTGGCGAGACAGCCAGGGAAGTGTCCACATCAATCCCCTTACTTACAGCCCTGAGAACCTGGACCACGTGCTCCTGGACTACAGCTACGTAGTTAAGGCCGTGGCCCGCTACCGTGACCTGGCTGGCTTCGTCCCCTTCCAACGCTGGCTGGGATACCCCATCACCGCCGCCCTTACCTGCCGCGGCTGTCGTCACAACTGCATCACCTGTGGGGGATCGTCTCGAGCCTTTCGAGAATTCTACGGGCGGGATCAACCCGCCTTTCGATCCCCTGAGGCCCTGGCTCAAGACATCAGGAATATCCGACGCTTCAGCAAGGGGCCTGTTTTCGTCCTGGGAGACATACGACAGGCTGGAATGGATTACGCCGAGCGTTTTCTTGAAGCCATTAAAGGGTTCGAGGGGCAATTGATGTTCGAGTTCTTTGGTCCCAGTTCCCGCGATTTCTTGCAGAAGATGGGACAGGCAGTGCCAAACTTTGTCTTGGAGATATCCCCGGAGTCCCACAGCGAGGAGGTACGCCATGCTTTTGGGCGCCATTACTCCAACGAGGAACTGGAAGATACTATAGGTTATGCCCTGGAAGCTGGCTGCCGGCGATTGGACATTTTCTTCATGATTGGCCTGCCAAAGCAAACTTACCAAACAGTCCTGGATACAGTTAAGTACTGCGAGTACCTGTTGCATCGGTTCAACAGGCCGACAGATAGCGACGGACGGATACGCCCCTTCATCTCCCCCCTGGCCCCCTTCCTCGACCCCGGCAGCCTGGCCTTCGAAGAGCCTGAAACCTATGGCTATACGCTCTTTTACCGCAGCCTGGAAGAACACCGGCGGGCACTGCTACAGCCCAGCTGGAAGTACGTGCTCAACTACGAAACGAAATGGATGAACAGGGATGAAATCGTAGCCAGCACCTATGAGGCTGGCCTCCGCTTCAACGCCATCAAAACCCGGTATGGCCTGATGGAGCTTCGGCAGGCGGAAGCCGTCGAGAAGCGCATTCGGAAAGCGATGCATCTTGTCAGGCAAATAGACGATATCGTGAGCATCTCTAATGAGAGGCGGCGCAAGAGATTGCTAGTAGCTCTTAAGCCCCAAGTAGACAATGCTAATCTATCTACGGTGTGCGATAAACGGGAGCTAGAGTTGCCCCTGGGGTGGCTAAAGCTAGACATACCGAGGGCAGCCTCGCTTTTCCTGAGCGATTTGATACTCAGAACAACAAAAAGGGCCAAAAGAGCAATTAGTAAAGGCGTTCAATAGCATGAGGAGCAATCGGCTCGTCTTCGTCCTGGGCCTAGCTTGTTTGATAGCGGCGCTGGCCACAGGACGAGACCTGTTCTTCAATCTAACTTATCTCATAGCAACCATCATCGTCGTCTCTTATCTGTGGACCTGGACCAGTGTCCGCTGGGTACAGCTTACCCGATACTTGTGGGCCAAGAAAGCCGAGGTTGGCAAAACCTATGAGGAGAGGTTCGTGGTGCGCAACACGGGCCTTCTGCCCAAATTGTGGCTGGAGGTGCGCGACCACTCTACCCTGCCCGGCCACCAGGCCAGTTATGTCATCAACTCATTTGGAGCAGGCAGAGAACGTGGCTGGACAGTCAGAACCTTGTGTCAGCAAAGAGGTCGGTTCACGTTGGGACCTGTCACCTTGACCAGTGGTGACCCCTTTGGCCTGTTCAAAATGCAACGCGAACTGCCTCAAACCTCAACCATTGTGGTCTACCCAGCCATCGTGGAACTCCCGTTCTTCGCCACGCCCACTGGGCATCTTCCCGGGGGAGATACCCTTCGCCGCCGCACCCATTATGTTACCACTAACGTCCGCGGCGTCCGGGACTATGCGCCCGGCGATAGCTTCAACCGCATTCACTGGCCTTCCACCGCCCGCAAGGAGCGACTCATCGTGAAAGAGTTCGAGCTGGACCCCATGGCCGACATCTGGTTGTTTCCGGACATGGACAGGACGGTGCAAGCAAAATTGGAATGGGAGCCCGTTTTCGATCGTCGGGAGCCGGCCCTCCTCTGGGCCACCAGACGGCCCAAATTGGAATTGGCACCCTCTACTGAGGAATACGCTGTGACCATCACCGCTTCTCTGGCCCATCACTTCGTCGTCCGAGACCGGGCAGTGGGATTGGTAACCTACGCCCAGCAGCGCGAAGTGATTCCTGCTGATCGAGGCCAGCGCCAACTCTCCAAGATTCTGGAGGCCCTGGCCGTGATCAAAGCCAGAGGCAGAATACCGCTAGCTCAAGTGCTGGCCGCCGAAGGCATTCATCTGGTGCGAGGCACCACCGTCATCGTGGTTACCTCCTCCCCCGACAAGGATTGGACCGCTGTTTCACACCACCTGCAACGACGCGGTTTGAGAGTGGTGGCCATCCTCATCGCCCAGGACAGCTTTGGCGGGGAATGGACCATGGAAGATGTGATGGCCGAATTGGCCGCCGCAGGCATTCCCACTTACCTGGTGAAAAAGGACGACGACCTGGCAGAGGCCCTCAGCCAGAGGGCGTGGGGCGTCATCGAGCGGCCTCGCTATGTTTTGAGAAAGTGAGCAAGAGAAGAGGACACACATCTCCTCGAAAATCGGAGAGCCAAGTAAGTCAACCCTGCAGCGAGGAAAAAACCGCTTTCTGAATTGGTGGGTCCGTGAGATGTCCGCCTTTTGTCGGCCGCATGTCATGCAAGGTCGAGAATTATGTGGTAAAATATAACCGAAAGGAGCCACAAATCATGGATCATGGGAAAGTTCTGAAACGGGCCTGGGACATCCTCTGGCGCTACCGCGCACTGTGGGTCTTCGGCTTCATCCTGGCATTGACCGCAGGAGGAGGTGGAGGAGGTAGAGGTAGCAACACCTGGGCTCAGTACAGTTTCGAAGGGATTCCACCAAGGATAGGGGGAATACTGGTGGCCATCGGTATCTCCCTAGCCTGCCTGGTCGCCATCCTGATCATCGCGGCGGCTATAGCGCGCTACGTGGCAGAGACGGCTCTGATACAGATGGTGGACGGCTACGAAGAGACAGGTCAAAAACAGACCGTCGGCGAAGGGTTCCGCCTGGGCTGGTCGCGCAGCGCCTTCCGCCTATTCCTAATTGATCTGGTCATCGGCGTGCCGACAGCATTGATCTTCATCTTGCTGCTCTTGCTGGCGGCCGCGCCGCTGCTGCTCTGGCTCACGAAGAGCACCGTCGCCGGCGTGCTCGGCACAGCCATGGCTATCGGCCTGGGATTGCCGGTCATCCTCCTCGCCATCATCGTGGCCGTGGTCCTCTCGGTGCTGAAGCCCTTCTTCCGGCGCGTGTGCGTGCTGGAGGGGCTTGGGGTGACCGAATCCATCCGCCAAGGTTACACCATGGTAACCCAAAACTTGAAGGACGTGGGCCTGATGTGGCTGATCACCCTTGGCCTGCGCATCGGCTGGGCGATAGCGATGATTCCCATCGCGTTCCTACTGTTTATTGTGGGCACAGCGCTGGGAGGCTCATTGGCGTTCGTGGCTGGAGGGCTGGCCAGGCTGTTTTTCCTCAAGGGCGCAGCGCCTTGGATCACTGCAGCCATGGTAGGCATCCCCATCTTCATCCTGGTGATAGCAGTGCCGCTGTCATTCCTGAGTGGGCTGTTCGAGACGTTCATATCCAGCACCTGGACGCTGACCTACCGGGAACTGCACACCGAAGGAACACCAGTTTAAGGTGCAACGTACTTTGAAAGCTCAGGGAGCCTCTAACTATGCCCGCAATCGAAGTTTCTCACATCGCTAAATCGTTCGGCAACACCCGTGCCGTGGTTGACGTATCCTTCGACGTCGAGCGCGGCGAGATCTTCGGCCTGCTTGGCCCCAATGGCGCGGGCAAGACCACCACCATCCGCATCATGCTGGACATCTTCAAGCCGGAGCGGGGCACGGTGTCCATCCTGGGCGGGCCGATGACCGAGGAGAAAAAAGAGCGCATCGGCTACATGCCCGAAGAGCGCGGCCTGTATCAAGACGCACCCCTCGAGCGCTGCCTGCTCTACCTGGCTTCGCTGAAAGGCGTATCCGGCTCCGAAGCCCGCCAACGCCTGGGCGCACTGCTGGAACGCTTCGACCTGGCCGCCCATAAAAACAAAAAGGTCAAGGAGCTCAGCAAGGGCATGCAGCAAAAAGCGCAGATCATCAACACCATCATCCATCGCCCGGAGTTGGTCATCATTGACGAGCCCTTCGCCTCCCTCGACCCCATCAACACCCAATTGGTCAAAGACCTGATGCGGGAACTACGCGGGCAGGGCACCACCATCCTTATGTCCACCCACCAGATGCACCAGGTCGAGGAATTGTGCGACCGCATTCTGCTGATTAACGAGGGGCGGGATGTGCTTTACGGCAACCTGGACGAGGTCCGCCGCCGGTTCTCCGGCCACGCGGTGCTGGTACGCGCCGCAGGCGAACTTCCCATCGTGCCCGGAGTGGAGCAGGTTTCTCCCCACAACAACGCCGTTAAGCTGACCCTGGCCAGAGACACCACCCCTCAGGACGTGCTCCACGCCTTGGTGGCCCAAGGCGTGGTTCTGGAGAAATTCGAGATCGCCATCCCTACCTTGGACGAGATCTTCATCCGCGTGGTAGAGGGGAGAGATATATGATGTCGAAACTCTGGCTGGTCGCCAAGTACGAATACGTGCGGAACGTCTTCAAAAAGAGTTTCATCATCGTCATCCTCAGCGTGCCCCTGATACTCGCCCTTTCTATCGGACTGGGGTGGCTCATTCATCGTGTGGAGAATCCCACCGCTCCGGTCGGCTACGTGGATCACGCCGGCGTGTTGGCCGATCCCATTCCTCCGCCAAGAAGAGCTGGCTCGCCCGACAATCCCAGTTCCTCAGATTTGGTACCCCTGATCCCCTTCCAGACGGAGGAAGAGGCGCGCCAGGCCCTGGAGTCGAAAGCTATCCAGGCATATTACGTCGTGGCGGCGGACTATCGCCAGACCAACCGCGTCGAATTGGTGTACATCGAGCCGCCCGGCGACAACGTCACCCAGCAATTCTGGGATTTCATGCAGATCAACAGGATAAACGATTTGCCACCAGAGATCGCTCGGCGGGCTGTGGCCGGCAGCAGCCTCATCGTCCGTTGGCCAGATGATGGACCCTGGGGCGGCCGCGAATTCTCCGAGAGGACGTTCCTGAACAACCTCCTGCCGTTCTTCGTAGGTATACTCTGCATCATGCTGCTCTTTATGAGCTCTGGCTACCTGACGCAAGCCGTAGCCACAGAGAAGGAGAACCGCACCATGGAGATCGTGATCACCTCGATCTCACCCGGCCAGTTGATCGGCGGCAAGGTGTTGGGCATCATCGCCGTCACTCTCACTCAGGTCGTCGCCTGGGGCGTTTTCGCCGTGCTGGCAGTTTTTGTCGGCGGCCACTATCTGGGCATTGGCATACTTCAAAACCTAAGCCTGGATCCGCGAATCGCCATCACCATGCTGGCCATCGCAGCCCCTACCTACGTGATGCTGGCAGCACTGATGGCCGCCGTTGGCGCAACAGTGGCAGAGGGCCAGGATGCCCAGCAAGTGGCGGGGCTGTTCAGCCTGCCCGTCGTAGCGCCCATCTGGCTTGCCGTGCTGATCATAGAGAACCCCAACGGCCCCCTGGCCATCGGCTTGAGCCTGTTCCCGCTCACGGCTCTGACCACGCTCGCTATGCGCATGATGTCGGTGCCGATACCGTTATGGCAAATCGCCGTCAGCGTGACGCTGCTGATCCTGTGCGCAGTGGGAGCGGTGTGGGTGGCCGGGCGCGCCTTTCGGCTGGGGATGCTGCGCTACGGCCAGCGGCTTGGCTGGCGGGAGCTTTTTCAACGTCAAGCGTCAAGCGTCAAACGCCAAGAGAGGTGAGAAATCCATGAGGAAGACCTTACTTGTCTTGCGCAACGAAATCATTACCACTGTCACCCGCAAGTCGTTCCTGTTCACCGCCTTTGGCTTGCCGCTGATCGCCGTCCTGATTTTCCTGGGCGCTTCGGTTTTGAAGGGCAACGCTCTCGGCGCGCTCGGAGCACTAACCGGCGCCTCAGGCAAATCCGAGCTTCAGGTCGAGGGGTACGTTGATCACAGTGGGTTGATCAAAGCCATCCCCGAAGACATCCCAGCAGGCATCCTGGTAGCCTATCCCGACGAGGCCAGCGCCCACCAGGCATTAAACAACGGGGAGATTGCCGCTTATTATGTCATCCCTGCGGATTATATTGAAAGCGGCAACCTGATCTACATCAATCCGGCTTATAGCTGGACCTCGAACAAGGGGCAGTCATGGGTTATGCGCCGGACGATTATCGCCAACCTCTTGGATAACGATCCTGAGCGGATCCAGCGCTTCTGGCATGCCATGGATGTAGAGGTGAAGGCCTTGGCCCCCAGCCAACAGCGCGACGAGGACAACCCCTTGACCTTCGCTGTCCCCTACGCCACCATGATGATCTTCTACATCGTGATCCTTATGTCGTCTAGCCTGCTGCTCAACAGCGTGACCGTGGAGAAGCAGAATCGGGTGATGGAGATCCTTATGTCGTCCATCAAGCCCAGCCAGTTACTGAGCGGCAAGATCATCGGGCTGGGGATCACGGGCCTGCTCCAGACCGTGATCTGGTTCGGGACCGGCTACATCCTGCTGCGTCTGAGCGGGCGCACCTTCAACCTGCCCCCAGGTTTCGAGCTCCCGCCCTCCATCCTGGTGTGGGGGATCGTGTTCTTCCTGCTGGGCTACGCCGTGTACGCCAGCCTGATGGCCGCCCTCGGAGCACTGGTGCCCAACCTTAAAGAGGGCTCCCAGTCAACCATCGTGGTTATCTGGCCGACCATCATCCCCATGTTCCTGATCTCCATCCTGATCGAGCAGCCTCATGGAGCCCTGGCCACCGGCCTGAGCCTATTTCCCCTGACCGCCCCGATGACCATGATGCTACGCCTGTCGGCTGGCGGTGTGCCCTGGTGGCAACCGTTGCTGGCAGCGGGCCTTCTGCTGATCACCGTCTACTTCATCCTCCGTGCCGTGGCGCGCGTGTTCCGCGCCCAGTACCTGCTCTCCGGGCAACCTTTCTCAGTCAAGCGTTACCTCGGCGCACTTCTGGGACGGGCGTAGGGCGGGCCACCTTCCAGGTCTGGGCCGATAAGGAGATTGTGGATGCCTCTGACCTACCGCGATTTCCCATCTGATGAAGATGGGCAGTGTTCCAGCGACGCCGCTGAGCGCAAGCGGGCGGAGGAAGAACTGCGGGAGAGGGAGGAACAATATCGCAGCATCTTCGAATCAACCTCTGATGCTCTCCTCATATTTGACTTCGATGGGACGATCGTCGAAGCTAACCCTGCTGCATGCAGGATGTATGGGTACTCCTACGAAGAACTGATCGGATTGTCCGGAAAGGACATCGTTCACCCGGATTACCATCGTCTATTTGAGGACTTCAGGAGGCAGGTGAGGGCCAGCGGCAGATTTCATACCCAATCGGTTGACCTCCGAAAGGATGGGAGCCTGATCAATGTTGAGGTGCACGGGGTTTCCTTCAGTTATCAAGGCAAGCCCCATCTCTTGGCCGTCGTGCGGGACATCACTGAGAGGGTTCGGGCTCGCCAAATATTGGAGCAGCAAGTCGAAGAGCGCACACGCCAATTATCCACGCTGCTGGAGGTCTCACGCAGTCTGGCTTCCACCTTGAAATTGGAGCCGTTGCTTGGCTTGATCCTCGATCAGCTCAAGGCCGTGGTGGATTACGATGGAGCCGCCGTGATGACCCTGGAGGGGGAGGACCTGGTGCCCTTGGCTTATCGAGGGCCCATCCCCCAAGAGAAAGCGTTGCAGATGCGCTTCCCCCTGAAACACGCGTCGGTCAATTGCGAGGTGATCCGCCGTCGGGAGCCGGTCATCATCCCCGATGTGCGGGGCGACGCCCCTCTGGCCCGCGCCTTTCAGCAGACGGCTGGCGAGGAGTTGGAGACCACCTTCGGCTACATCCGCTCCTGGATGGGGATTCCGCTCATGGTCAGGGAGCGGGTGATCGGCATGTTGACCCTCGACCACAGCGAGCCGGACTACTACTCATCACGACAGGCGGAGTTGGCCATGGCCTTCGCCAGCCAGGCCGCCCTGGCTATTGAGAACGCCAAGCTCTTCGAGGAGACCCGCCGCCGGCTGGCCGAGAGCCAAAGCCTGCAACGGGTGACGGCCGCCCTGTTGCAGAAGATCGGCCTTGAAGAGGTGTTGGAGATCGTCTGCACCGAGGCTCAACGGCTGACTGGGGCGCAGGGGAGCAGCGTCTTCCTGTCGGAGGACGGCGAGTGGCTGCGGGTCGCCTTCAGCACCGGGGTTGCGGCTCCGACCTTTGAGCGCATGCCGGTCGAAGGCTCCCTCACCGGCATCGCGGTGCGCGAAGGGCGGCCGGTCTTGTCCAACGATCCGGCCAGTGAGCCGCAGGCGTATCGCGAGGGAGGGGAACCCACGGCGCTGCTGGCCGTTCCCCTGTGCGTGGAGGGAGTTGCCATCGGCGCGTTGGCCGTGGTCAACAAACCGGGAGGTTTTACCGAGGAGGATCTGCGGATCATCAACCTGTTCGCCGACCAGGCAGCCATGGCCATCGAGAACGCCCGGCTGTACGAGCAGGCGCAGGAGCTGGCCAGAGTGAAGGAACGCCAGCGCCTGGCACGAGAACTGCACGACGCTGTCACCCAGACCCTCTTTTCGGCCAGCCTCATCGCCGAGGTGCTGCCCCGCCTCTGGGAGCGAGATCTAGATGAGGGGCGGAAGCGGCTGGAGGAACTGCGCCAGTTGACCAGGGGCGCCCTGGCCGAGATGCGCACCCTGCTGCTGGAGTTGCGTCCGTCGGCTCTGGTTGATGCGGAGTTGGGCGACCTGCTGCGTCAACTGGCTGAGTCCATCACCGGCCGGGCGCGAGTGCCGGTCACTGTAGAGATAGAGGGCGAATGTGACCTGCCGTCGGAGGTCAAAGTCGCTCTGTACCGCATCGCCCATGAAGCGCTGAACAACGTGGCCAAGCACGCCGGGGCCAGCCAGGCCATGGTAAGCCTGCGCTGTAGTCCCCCCTCTCAGAGAGATGAGGCGGGGATGAGGGTCGAGTTATGCATCCGCGACGACGGGCGGGGCTTTGATATGGAGAACGTTCCCCCGGAGAGCCTGGGGCTGGGCATCATGCGCGAGCGGGCTGAGGCCATTGGCGCTATGCTCAAGATTGATAGTCAGGTCGGTCACGGCACAGAGGTCGTGGTCGTCTGGAAGGATAGGACAGGAGGGAAGCAGTGATGACCCAGGCAAATCCCATTCGCGTATTGCTGGTAGACGACCACGCCGTGGTGCGCAGCGGGTTGGCGGCTTTCCTGCTGGCCTTTGACGACCTGGAGCTGGTTGGGGAGGCTGCCAGCGGCGAGGAGGCGGTGCGGTTGTGCGAGCAATCCCGGCCCGACGTGGTATTGATGGACCTGGTGATGCCGGGGATGGATGGGGCCACCGCCACCCGCGCCATCCGGGAGCGCTGCCCGCAGATCCAGGTCATCGCCCTGACCAGCTTCAAGGAGAAGGAACTGGTGGAGGGAG
>CAZRSI010000062.1:10755-12735 GCA_964602575.1 uncultured Anaerolineae bacterium | reverse complement strand
GTGTATTTCACTTTGGGGGCGAGTTATACCAAATGTCATAGTGAAGTGCTACAAATCAACAGCGCAATTCCCACCACCTGAAGAGCTTCGGCTGAACTGAGCGCTTGCAGGGAATGGGGTACTACGGCCTGAACGCCGTAGATTGCGGGATCAGGCCACGCTACACCGGTCACGGTGCAGTGCTCCACTACGCTTAGGTTGGATCAGCAGGTTCTGGGATTTGTAATTCTTCAGGTAACAAAATGTACCTCCTTCACCCGTTTGACTTGACAAAACCCCTCTACCCACCGACTCAAGATATCCAGCACCCCGTCGCCATTCTCGTAGGGAGACACATAATCCACACTGGCCCTGACCTTGCTGGCAGCATTGGCCGGGGCAGCGGAATGGCCAATGATGCTTAAAAACTCCAGATCACTGGGCGAATCACCAATGCCCCCCATCTGCCCAAGAGGGATACCCGTTTCTCGCGAGAGCCAACGCACGCCTGCCGCCTTGTCAATCCCTTTAGGAACAACGTCTACACATGATACCGACTCTTGAGCAACGTATCCGGCATCGAACGTCTCGAGCACCTCGGCTACGGCCAAATAAAGTTCATGGACACTGCCTTTGTCCACAGGATATAGGGTTAGCGAAACTTCCTTGCCCGGCTGGAAGTATCCCAGGCCAGTCTCTACAGCCAGTCGCCGCAGGAGTGCTTTTATCTCCACCAGGGTTTCTCGCATCGCGGGGGTGATCAGCGGGTTTTCCACAAAGCGATACTCACGGGGAAAGTAAAGCCCGCCGCCGTTTTCGTAGATACCCGGCAAGTGGGCATCAATAGCTTGCATCAAAACTTCGACATAGGGCTCCTGTCGTCCCGTACACAGGGTGACTGCCAAATGGGTCGGGTCCTTCTGAGCCCTGCGGTTGAGCTCGGCAATGTATTTGAGGGCCTCGAAGTTCCAAGGCCGACCCTCACCAGGGGTAAGGCAGCCATCAACATCAATCACCACCAGGCGCAGTGTATTCATGAGCCTCCTGCTATGGCTCTACACCGGTCCACTGGCAACTGCACTCGCACGCTATCGCCCTCTGCAAAGCGCACCTTGCCATCGGTCTGCACCCGCAACTCCAGGTTGCCAACAACAATCCGATAGTCTATCTTGTCACCTAAATACGTCATCTTGCGCACCACTCCATCGAAAGTGTTCTCGCCGCCAACGTACTCAGGCGGGAACAGTTCGATGTCGTTGGGACGAATGAAGAACAGTAGCCTCTCACGAGGTCGTATTCTCGATGAAGCAGGCACGGCAAACCGCAGTTCATCAACGGCCACGATAGCTCTTTCGCCCTCGATGTCGAGCACTGTGCCCTCAATGAAATCCGACAAGCCGATGAAATCAGCTACGAACTGGGAACTAGGCTGATCGTAGATTTCGTCAGGAGTGCCAACCTGCTCTATTCGCCCCTGATTCATAACGGCTACCCGGTCGGATAGAGCCAGAGCCTCGGCCTGGTCGTGGGTGACGTAGACAGCGGTAATACCTAGCCGGCGCTGTAGGTCTTTGATTTCGAAACGCATTTCCTCCCTGAGCTTGGCGTCCAGGTTGGAGAGAGGCTCATCCAGCAGCAAAACCTTGGGACGGTAGACCAGTGCCCGGGCCAGACCAACCCGCTGCTGCTGCCCACCGGAGAGTTGGCGCGGGTAGTGTTTTGCGTACTCTCCCATGCGGATGAGCTGCAGAGCATCCATAACCATCTCCCGCCGCCTGGCCTTGGGCAGGTTTCGAATCATGAGCGGGAACTCCACGTTCTCGTAGACTGTCATGTGGGGAAAAAGGGCGAAGTTCTGGAAGACCATGCCGAGTTCCCGCTTGTGGGTGGGCACATTGGTGACGTCCTCTCCGTCAATGAAGACCCAGCCCTCATCCGGCGTGAGGTGGCCGGTGATGCAACGCAGGGCCGTAGTCTTGCCGCAGCCCGACGGCCCCAGCA
>CAZRSI010000062.1:0-10655 GCA_964602575.1 uncultured Anaerolineae bacterium | reverse complement strand
TGGCCGGTGATGCAACGCAGGGCCGTAGTCTTGCCGCAGCCCGACGGCCCCAGCAGGGTCATCAACTCACCCCGACGGATACCCAGGTTGATGTGGTCATTGGCCACGATGGAGCCGTAGCGCTTGGTTACATTACGTAGTTCTATCATGTAGTCGGTCATAACTCGTATTCCTCTTCCCTGTTGTTTCCTCCCTCCGGCTCGAACCACATCCGCCCAATGCGGCGCAACTCCTGTACGAAGAACTCCTTGATGGTCTCCCAGGCTACGGGCGGGATGGTTTCCAATGGCGCATCTTGATCAGCACGGTCGAAGTCCACCATCCCCTCCAGCACCATCATCCCGAAACCGCGCACGTAGGGATATTTGATAGGACTCTGATCCAAGAGGCGGTCCAGGGGAATCTGCCGGGAGATGAAATAGACATCGTAGAAGTCCTTGCGCGCCCCACGATCAGCGATAGCATCCAGTTTCATCAGGCCCACATCGGCGAGGCTGGCCACCCGGACTCCCGCTGCCTCGTCTGGGGGCTCCAACAAGGCGTAGCCATAGCTGAAAAAGCCTACATGATAGCCCTCGACCTCCAGAAGCAAGTTGCCAACGACATCTTCGAGCACGCGCACAGCACGCCGTGTGCGCAGCGCCGTCACGATCTCAGCTCGGCTGTCGTCGAGCAACTCGTCGGTCTCAGAGAAGAAGTCCAGGTCCACCGAGACGCGATGGCCCAGGCGCAAGGCCAGGGCCGTGCCACCGGCGAGGTAGAAGCGGCGGGAGAAGGGTTCCTGCCCGATCTCGATCAGCAGTTCTCGCAGCAAAGGCGGCACAACCTCCCAATGCGGATGTGTCAGTAAGGCCATACGCCACGCCTCCGCCGACGATAGTCGCGGATGTCAAGATAGTTCACCCACAGGCGGAAGCGGCGGCGCGATAATCGTCCCATGCCAGCCTGGCGCACCCATTCCCGCACCCGTTCCCGTCCATAGCGGGCAAACAGCCACTGGATCTCGGGCTGGCATCCGAAAGCCAGCGTGCGTTCGATGACGGTGAAAGCGTCGCGCTCTGGGTCCAGCTTCTCCAGGGTATACTCCTGGAGGAAAGGCCGCAGGCTGACGGGGATACCATTAGGGGCTAAAACCAACTCTCTTTTCTTCATCACACCCCCTTGAACCCTCCCACCAACTTCTCCGGCGCCACTCCCCGCTGGATCAAGAACAGCACAAACAGAGACGGGATGACCAGGATGACGGACATGGCGCTGGTCACCTCCCAATAGCCCTCGCCTACAGCCAGGTAGGTGCGCACCGGCAGCGTCTGGGTGTGAACGCCGTAGGTCATCAAGGTCAACGTCAACTCATTGTACGAAGTAACGAAGGTGAAAATCATGGACGACAGAATGCCTGGCATAACCATAGGCAAGATGACATGGAAAAAGGTCCGTATGGCATTAGCTCCACACACGCTAGCCGCCTCTAAAACCCGCTCGTCCAAGCCCTCGAAAGTGGAGGACAGCACCAGGATGGCATAAGGAGCACAGATGGCTACATGGGCCAGGGCTACCCCGTAGTGCTTATCTATCAGGTCTAAACGGTAGAAGATGCGAGCCACCCCCAGAGCGTAAGAGATCGGTGGGATCATGCGGGGGAGCAGGATGATGGACATCAGCACTTCCTTGCCAAAGACCCTCCGCCTACCCAGTGCCCAACCCGTGGGGATGCCGATCAGAGTGCTCATGACCACAGCCATAGCGGCGATGATAAGGGTATTCTTAGTGATCTCCGGCACCTGGCCTACTGTCCACGCCCAGTCATACCAGTCCCAAGTCAGTGTCGGCGGCACCCACCGCTTGCCAAACCAACCTTTGCCCACCGACTTGAGAAAAACCATAACGAAGGGAGCATAGATGTAGAGGGCAAAGCTGCCCAAGAAGGTGAAAATCAGCAGTTTCTTAGCATTCAATAATGATTGTAAATATTGGCGCAAGAGCCTCATGCCATCGGCCTCCGTAGGACTCGCATGTAGATGGACAAAAACACAACTTGCAGGATAGCCATAACCACCGACATAGCCGACCCCATGGACCAACGAGCTGGAGTAAAAGCCTCGATTTGGGTATAAATGGCTACGGATAAGGGGCGATAATTGCCGCCAGCCACTAGCGGGATGCTAAAAGAACCGAAAGCGGCCATGAAGGTAAGCACCGAGCCAGCTAAAATGCCAGGCATGATCAGTGGCAACACCACGTAGCGCAATACCTGCCAGGGACTCGCTCCAACTACCGAGGCTGCCTCCTCTACGCTGCGGTCCAAGCCTTCCAGGGTAGCCAAGGTAGTCAGAGCTGTGTAAGGAAAATAATGCCAGAGGTAGAACAGGATGAGGCCGGGAATAGTGTAATTGATATTGAGCTTCCTCAGATGCAAAACCTGGGTAACAAACAAGTTGATCCAACCCCGGCTACCGTAAAACACCAAGAGGCCCAGGGCACCCACCAGCCCAGGGAGAGTGATGGGAATGAGGATAGTAAACCTGAAAAAACGATGCCCCCACAGTTTCTCCCGCAGGATCAAGGCCAGAGGGAGGCTAAGCACAATCGAGAGGAAGGTAGATGAAATGGCCAGCAGAAAAGTCAGAACAATCGTCCCCCGGGAGCTCGGCTTGCTAAGAAACTCTATGTAGTTGGCCAATGTCCAACCCACGTCCTGACCCTCAGGCCGCAGACTACGCACTACGGTGACCAGCATGGGGTAGAAAAACAAGCCCAGGAAACCAGCCAAGCCTGGGCTCAACATGAACAGGGTCAATACGCTCTGCCGTCGTCGCCGGAGGAAGTCACCCATTCCACTTTTCCCCTTTTTCAACCACCTGATTTGAGGAGGTAGGTGCAAACACTTCCACCTACCTCCTCATCAGAACTCACGTCAGGCTAACCCGCTACGGGATCAGCAACTCCACACCTTGTTCCTTGATCAGACTCTTCACATCCTTGTTGACAATGCGGAGACGGGACGGCTCCATCTTCTCCCAAGGCGGGATGACATCCCACACCTCGTCTGGAATCTTGTCCCAGATATCGGTGCCAGTGTACTGCCACATGGTAGTGATCAACTGTATCTGCTGCTTGTCGGAGAGCAGATAGTTAATCAGGCGGAATACCACTGGCTTATACTCCTCGGGAATATCCGCCGGGACGATGAGATAGCCGTCGGAGCCTGCAGCCATGCCCTCTTCCAAGAAGCCGGCTTTGATGGTGGGCGGCATGGTGCCCTGGCTGCGTGACCAAAGCGAGTAATCCATGGCGTAGAAGCTGATCCAGGTATCGCCAGCGTTGAAGTCTTCGAACATGTTAGGCGGCTCCGCTGGCAGAGGCAGCTTGGCATAGGTGTAGAAGTCCACCAGCTTGGCCCATGCATCCTGCCACTCCTGGGTTTTCTCCAGTTCCTCCAAAGGAATGGGATTGCCTTCCTCATCGGCCATGTCAACGAAAGCGTTGAGGAAGCTGTAAGGGATGCGATAGGACGAGCCCGACTTGGCATCAGGGCGGACGATGCCAATATGCCCTTTCCACTCCGCACGCCGCTCATAGAACTCCTTCCACGAGGTGGGCGGGTCGGTGATGTACTCGGAGTTGTAGATCAGGGCGTATTGGCTCCTCCAGTACAAGGCACCCTTGCCGTTAATATTGGTGCCCAACACTTCCATGAGGTAGTTGCGGGGGCACTTACCCAGGTTGGGGATGACATCCAGCCGGTCGGGATACAGGGTCTCCAGCTCGATTCCCTGCTCCAGTGCATCGGGGATGGTCTCGGGCTTTACGAAGAGCAGGTGGACATCTCCCTTGCCGGGCTCCCAGGCCTTCATGCGCTCGATTTGCTCCGCCCCTTTGCTGACCAGGTAGTTGACCTTGATGCCCAGGTCTCTCTGAATCTGAGGGATGACCGTCTCCTGCCAGTACTTCTGGAAGTTGGCTCCCGAGTTGGTATCCACCATGGTGATCTCGATGGGGCCTCCTGCCACCGGCTTCGGCGCATAGGTGGCCAGGTACTCCGCGGCCGCTTCCGCGCTGGGGATCAACAGCTTCCAACCAGGGTGGATCAAGTCGGGGTTCGAGATGTAGGCAAAGGTCTCGTCCTCCACAGCCTTTTTGTTGGTGTGTCCCACAATGGCCGGATAGGCTGCCCCTGTGCCCAGATATTTCTCCGCCAGGGTCCACAGGTTGTCGCCCAGCTTAACGGTGTAGATAATCTCTTCCTGAGCCGGTGGAGCAGCGCTGGCCACACCTGCGACTAACAACACGAGCACTAAAACCAAACCGACGAACCATGTCCTTTTGTGTAGCATCTCTTCCTCCTTCGATCACTTGAAGTTATTGAGGGTTTAACCATGACCCCCTCAAAAGGTTGAGAACCGCTTCGTTCGCTTGGCTGCCACCTCCTTTCAACCACGCTCTCTCATGAAAGAGTACAAGGATAAATGGGTAAGTCAATGAGTAACGAGCTACAGCCACTCGTTGCCTCACCGACTATTTTATCACCTTGCCCTCAGTTTGTCAAAACACTGACGGTCAGAAACCAGGTTTCTCTAGTCCCTCTCTTCGCTCACTCCACCCTGAAATAAGGTTCCAACACCTTCATCATCGCCGCCCGCGCTGCACTGGCCAATTCCACTGGATCGCGCTCCCAGTATTCGGGCCGGAACAGTTCAATGGAACAAAGGCCGTCGAAACCGATCTTCTGAAGACGAGAGAGGATGTCGTCCAACGGGATCACTCCCTCGCCGGGCAGCAAGCGATGGGCATCCTCTATGGTCTCCTTGGGCCGGTCCTCGACATCGTTGATGTGAAAGATGAGGATTTTGTCGGGATCCACAGCCTCGATGGAGGAGAGCTCTGAGCCACCGGCATAGAAATGGCAGGTGTCTATAACCAGGCCAACATTGGGCCGGCTGACCGCCTGCACGATCTCCCAACACTGGGCTAGGGTGCGCACCGAGCACCAGGGAAAGCCCAGGAACTCGAAGGCCAGGCTCACACCGTAGGGAACTGCGATGACTGCCAGGTTGTGCAACACCCGCACCGATTCGGCCTTGATTTCCTCCCAGGAAGCCCCTCCCTCCGGAGTGGGACTGGGCACGACAACAACCTTGTCGCAGCCCAGGGCATCGGCTCGGGCGCTCAGTTCGTGGCAGCGGGCCCTGATAAGCGCGTAGTCATCTGCCGAACGAAAGGTGATGAACTCGATGGAGTTGATGCTGGCAGGCTGAATGCGGTGTTGGGTTAAAAGGTCATTCAGGTCGTCGAGGCTGTGATTGACCAGATAGGTGTCCATCTTCGCCGCCCAGATTTCAAGAGCTTTGAAACCCGCCCGGCTGGCAGCGGTGATATCCTCTGGCAGCGTTGCTTTCATAGTAGTGGCGCCGTTGAAGCCAAATAGCATAGCCCTCCTCCACTGTGGAAGCTAAGCGCCGAGTTGAAGTTCGACGCTTAAAGAACAAAAGCCCTATGGGCTGAAATTCAGCCTGTAGGGCTTTGTTCATAATTGCGTAGCAAACGGATAGATTCCTCTACGTAGCGTTCCACTTCTTCCTTCCAACCCTGTCCCTTGACCGGGGTGAAGGGGTCGGGGCCAGAGGCCGTGCACTCCACGATGATCGAACCGTTGTAACCGATATCTCTAAGAGCACCCATGACACCTGCGAAATCGGTATGCCCCCGACCAACCGCCTGGCGATTGGAGTCGGCAACGTGGAAAAGGAACAAGCGTTCTCCGGCCGTGTGAATAGCGTCGGCCAGGTTGGCCTCCTCGATGTTCATGTGATAAGCATCCAAAAGTATGCCCACATTGGGCATTCCCACCTCCTCCACGAAATGCACTGCTTCCTCGGCAGTGTTCAACAAGTGGGACTCGTAGCGGTTTAACACCTCGATAGCCAATCGCAGACCCAACTCCTGCGCTCGCTCAGCGATGCGCTGGACACCCACTACAAAGTTCACATACTCTTGCTCGTACGAGGCCACCGGACGGATACGTCCCACCGCGCCGTGACACCCCACCATCGGCGCTCCCACCTCGGCGGCGAAATCAAGCAGGCGCAGATAATAATCCACCGCCTGAGCTCTCACCGCAGCGTCGGGGTGTGGCAGGTCCACGTCCTCAGGGGTAAGGGAGAGCACCGCCATCCCATGGTCGTCCAGTACCGCTTTGACCTCGACAGGATCATAGAGCTCCAAGTCGCCTTTCAGTTCCAGTCCCTCGTAGCCGAAGCCAGTCAAACGAGCCGCCGTCTCCGCCAGCGGCTCATTTCCAAATATCCAGTTGCAAACGCCATACTTCATACCCACTCCCTCCAGCGAAAGTGCAACTTAAACTATATCACACCTGGGTTGGGTTGTCAAGAAAATTCATCCCCCAATCTGCGACATGGCACGCCCCTGAGGGATGATGTGCTCAGAGAGATGATGCCTTTCTGGCTTGGCACGCACGGCCTCGATGATCAGGCGCTTGATTTCCTCCACGGTTGCCCCCTGACGCAGGGGCGTGCGCAGGTCAATTTCGTAATCGGAGAGGAGGCAAGGACGCAGCTTGCCGTCGGCGGTGAGACGCAGACGGTTACATTGGTAGCAGAAGTGCTCGCTGATGGGAGTGATGAATCCGATAGTGCCTTGCGCGCCCGGCAGGCGATAGTAACGGGCCGGACCGCCACCAATCCCTGGTTTCGCAGGGATCAACTCTCCCAGCTTCCTTTCGATTCTTTCCCGCACCTCGCTCATGGACACGTAGCCATTGCCAGCCCAATCAGCATTGTTGCCCAGCGGCATAACCTCGATGAAGCGCACGTGCCAATCGGCCGCACGAGTCAGGCGAGCGAAGTCCACCACCTCATCGTCATTGAGGCCCCGGATGACCACAGTGTTGATCTTGACAGGCAGAAGGCCGGCCTCTTTGGCTGCAGCGATGCCTTCGATGGTATCGGACAACTCACCCAGGCGAGTGATAGTGCGGAACCGCTCCGGCCTCAGGGTGTCCAGGCTGACATTGACCCGCTTGAGGCCCGCCGCCTTCAGTTCCTCGGCATAGCGGGCCAGCAGGGTGCCATTGGTGGTCATGGCCAGGTCATCAACTCCTGGGATGCGGGAGAGCATGGCCACCAGATTCACGATCCCCTGCCTTACCAGCGGCTCGCCACCGGTCAGCCGTACTTTGTTGATGCCCAATTCGGCAGCAGCCCGCACCACCGTCTCGATCTCCTCGTAGCGGAGAATCTCATCATGGGGCCGCCAAGGTATCCCTTGTGACGGCATACAATAGACACACCGCAGGTTGCAACGATCCGTAACCGAAACCCGCAGATAGCTAATGGGGCGATTGAAGTTATCTAAACACGGCATAATTTTATCCTCTACTCACTTACAACGCTAAGCACTACCCCATGCCTGAAGTGAAACTCTACTCCTGACGAGGCGCTGCCTCAAACCGATAAGGTAGGGCAAGATGGCATCCTACCCTACGAAAAGATTCGGCATGGGGGGCGTTAGAACACGTGAACGGCTGAAGCCTTGAAAGCGATATGAACCCTCATCCCCCCCCTCAGTTCCATCTCCTCCAAAGACCTCCTGGTGATCATGCAGACAAAGTCGAGCAGCTTGCCCTGAGCTTGTCGGAGGGAACGGCCGAAGGGGATGCGAACGGTGACGTAAACGATCGTCCCCCGGTCCGAGATGCCCACAATTCGACCCCGAAAGGCGTTGCGCGCACTGCTGAGAAGCGGCTCCCGCGAGAGGAGGATGTCCTCTGGCCTGATCGAAACATGCACCGAGCCCTCAAGCTCGGTCACCGCTGCGATCTCCAAACCATTGACGGTGACAAGCTTGTAGCCATCCTCAGCGGGGTGGGCCTCGCCTCGGAAAATGTTCCTCACCCCCACGAAGCGGGCCACGAACTCGTTGGCCGGGCGGCGAAAGATCTCCTCCGGCCTTCCCACCTGTATGATCCGACCCTCGCGCAGTCCCTCGTCCAGGCGATCCTCCCTGAGGACGGCGATCCTATCGCCCAGTGCCACCGCCTCCTCGAAGTCGTGGGTCACGTGGATGGTAGTGGTACCTAGTTCGCGATGGACGCGCCCCAGCTCTCGCTGCAAGGCCTCGCGGGTTTCGGGGTCGAGGGCGCTCAGGGGCTCGTCGAGGAGGAGGAGCCTGGGTTCGATGACCAGGGCCCGGGCCAGGGCCACTCGCTGGGCCTCGCCGCCGGAGAGCGTCCCCGGCATCCGGTGGAGCAGGTGCTCGATGCCCAGCAGCCGGCCGATGGCGGCCACGCGCCCCTCAATCTCGCCCCGGCCCATCCCCCGCAGCCTCAGCCCGAAGGCGATGTTCTCAGCCACGCTGAGGTGGGGGAAGAGAGCATAGTCCTGGTAGACGAAGCCGATGCCGCGCCGCTCCGGTGGGGCGTGGGTGATGTCCTCGCCGGCCAGGAGGATGCGCCCCCGGCGGGGCCGATGCAGCCCAGCGATAGTCTCCAAGAGGACGGTCTTGCCCGCGCCCGTGGGGCCGAGGACAACGAAGTACTCGCCAGCGGCGATGTCCAAGTTCACATCGCACAGGCGAAACTCTTCAAGCTCCACCCACAGGCCTTTTATCTCCACGCCTCCGCCCCTCATCTCCTCTTCCTCCCGGCTATCAGCCGCAGCGCGGTGAAGGTGGCCAAGCAGGTCAAGATCAGCAGCGTGGCTATGGGCCGGGCGTAGTCAAGCCCGAAGGATTCGAACCGCTCGTAGAGGAGGACGGGGGCGATCATGGGGTGGTAGGCCAGGATGACCACCGCCCCGAACTCGCTGATCCCCCGGGCCCACATCAGGATCATTCCTGAGAGGATGCTCCGCCAGGCCAGCGGGAAGGAGACGCGCCAGAAGGCCCACCACGGCGAGGCCCCCAGCGTGCGGGCCACCTTCTCCAGGCGCGGGTCCACGGCCTCGAAGCCTTCTCGCGCCGCGTTGACCAAGAACGAGAGGCTGACGAAGAGCATGGCAATGACGATGCCAGGAAGGGCAGAGACGAATCTGAGGCCAAAGAGGCCGAACGCCTGTCCCAACAGCGTGCGTCTCCCGAAGACCATCAGAAGGGCGATGCCCGCCGCCGAGTGAGGGACAACGATGGGAATATCAACGAGGCCCTCCACCAGCCGCTTGCCGGGGAAGTCCACTCTCGCCAACAGGTAGGCCAGGGGAACACCACAGACGAAGGCAATGGCGGTGGCGAGGAGAGAGGCATAGAAGGTCAGGCCAATAGAGCGGCGCACCTCTTCATCTAGGAGCGTCTGCCAGAGCCTCGCCGGGCTCGAAGCGGTGACCGTCCGCAGCAAGGGCCAGGCAATGAAGAGAATCAGTAGTAAGCCAAGCACAACGAACGATATGCGCATCTTGTTGGCAAACAGAGTGCTCATGTTTACTCCGTATTTCGTATTGCGTACTCCGTTTGCGCAATACGCAGTATGCACTATGAGTTCACCACCTACCTGACCATCGCTCGCAACGGGGTGGGGAGTTTCTCCTCGCCGGTGCTAGCCACCGCCGGCACAATGGGCGGCTGACCCTGCGCTTCCATGATGGCCTGCCCTTCCGGGCCGATGAGGAACTTCACGAACTCGACAGCCAGGTCCGGGCTGGGTGCGTTTTTGGGGATGGTCACGCCGTAGACAATGGGCTTGCCCACCATGGTCATGGATATCCCCGGCTCCTTGCCGGCGATATCCACCGCTGCCTGTTTATAAAAGTCGGCGTGCTCAGCCATGCTCAGGTTGATCTCGGCTGGCAGTTCGACGAACTTCAGGCCGTGTTGCACGGCCACCGAGCGATACTCCCAGGCATAGTCCATGTCGCCCGACTGCAGCAGGGCAATGAGCTCCACCGACTTGGGGCGCACGTTCTCCGGCGGGCAATGCTCGTCCAGCCTGGCGTACAATCCGGGCACCCCGTAGTGCTTTTCAGCCAGTTGCCAGACCAGCAGCGTGCGGTAACCGCAGGGATCGGCGTCGGGGTTGGAGTGGCCGTAAATCACCCCCTCGCGGGTGAGGATCTCGTACCAGTTGTCGGCGCTGATCTCGTCGGCGTACAGCGACCGGTCGGTATAGGCGATGACCATGGCGTTGCGGGCGAACTGGATGTTCCAGTCGGCGAAATCGGGGATCAGCAACTTGTCAATGACCGTGTAGTCGGCCGACATCATCAGATCGGCTTGGCGGCCCAACTCGCTGATCTTGCGGGCGGCTGCATTACTGCCCGATGCCTCGGTCTCGAAGATCACATCAGGGTACCTGACCTGAAAGGCCTCCGTCAGAGCTTTCATGGGCACGGTCAGGCTACCGGCGTGGAAGATGATCAATTTACCCTTCAAAGAAGGCTGCCCAGGGGCAACCGCCGGCGATGCAGGCTGAGGGGTCGGGCTACAACCGACCACCACGGCCAGCGCGATCATCAGGGCTATAGGTGTCCAAAGTGTTCGTCGTTTCAGTGTGAGTCCTCCCTTTTGTAGATGGTGTTGATCAGTATTTGCGCTCACTCCACCCCACGTCAGTTGTGCATCCCATCACCTCTCTCCCCGCCCGCCTCGGAAAGGAGGCAGATGGGAGCAATCCGGGGAAGACCCACCTCAGCCCATGTCTCCTTTCCAAT
>CAZRSI010000061.1:0-12870 GCA_964602575.1 uncultured Anaerolineae bacterium | reverse complement strand
TGGGCTGGGGGAGCGCTGCTGGCTGCACTTATCAGAGACAGCAGCATGACCAGCGCCAAAACCAGGCTAATCAGCGTTTTCTTGGACATTTCTTAACCTCCTTTTGCGTTTCCGAGCGAACGCGAGAACCTGACATTTTCGTGCGATAAGCCTCACCCCTTTTCCTAATATGGATTTTGCGAGCGTTCCATACCCTAAGCATCGACGAGATAGCTATCCCTCCTTTCTCAGCGTGAGATCTCCCGCAAAGCCGAGCCAGTGGCTTTCTAATGGATAGTAGACCAATCGCACTGGTTATCTTAGAGCCTATTCGGAAACCCCTTTTGTTCCCGCTGGACCCTAGTCCAGCAGCGGACTAGGGTCCGTTTTGAGCAGGTTGTTGGATAGACACTTAGTCGGATGGTGCCCAACTCGATTGAGCTGCTATCCTTTTCCGGGGAAGCTCAATATCGGAGTTTTTAGAGAAGTCAGGTTTTTCCTCCAGTTGAATGGACGAATCATTGCTCCTGGAGGTTCCACCGTGCGGAAAGCCACATTGTGCAGCAAAAACCTGGTTTCTGAGTGGCCTACGAAGCACCGACGAGCTTTTTGACCAGAGCGACGGCGGCGATGGCGTCCTCGGCATAGCCGTCGGCGCCGATCTTGTCGGCCCAAACCTGGGTGACGGGAGCGCCACCAACTATGATCTTCACTTTGCCGCGGAGGCCGGCCTCCTCCATGGCCTCGACGAGCTTTTGCTGTTGCAGCATCGTCGTCGTCAGCAGCGCGGAGGCGCCCACTATGTCGGCGTTGGCCTCCTTGGCAGCAGTGACGAAATTGGCGGCGGGGTTGTCAACGCCGATGTCCGTGACCTCAAAGCCGTTGGCCGTGAGCATCGTTCCCACCAGCGTTTTGCCGATCTCGTGCAGGTCGCCCTCCACTGTACCCAGCACTACCCTGCCCAGCACCTCTCGCTTTTGCCCCCCGATCAGGGCTGGCTCCAACACGGCCAGGGCCGCCTTCATCGCCTCGCCACCGATGATCAGGTCGGGCAAGAAGTACTCTCCGCTGGCGTATAGTTCGCCCACACGGTCCATTCCCACAGTGAGCCCCTCGTTGATGCACTCTAGAGGATCGAGACCCTCAGCCAGCGCTTGCTTGGCCAGTTCCTCTGCATCCTCTGGCTCTCCATCAATTATTGCCTGTGCTAACTTGTTGAGAATTTCTTCTTTTGACATTTTATCCTCCTGTAAAGATTTGCAAGTGTTCTTAGCGCTCAAAACGGATCGTCAGATCCGCGATCGCCTCAAATTAGGCCAGTCAGCGTTGGATGGCCAGATCCAACGCGAGCACAATATCAGGCACCCAACTCCCGCGCCGCGGCATCCAGAATGGCTCGCAACTCGGCTTGGGATGCTTCTTCCAGCGGTTCTGGTTCGTGCTCCGCCAGAATGCGGTCGAGCTCCGCCCTGGCCCGCTGGCGGATGTCGGGCAGGGGTTGGTTGCCCAACGGCGGGCGCGGATGAGTCAACTCTGGAATCCATAACTTGCGCAGGTGTTGGCGGGTGTGCTCCTGGGCCAGGAAATGGCCCCTGGGGCCAACCTCGGCGATGACATCCAAAGCCAGACCATCAGCGCTCACGTCAATCCCCTCCGCCAGAACGCGGTGCATGTGATATATCTCATCGTCGAAAATGATCTGCTCCGGCACCAACAGGGTCGAGGCTTTCAGTAGTCCACCCCCTGTCACCATTTCCGCGCCGGCCAGGGGCACCATCAGCGTGGTGTAGACACTGTCACGGCCTAGTTGCCACGTGGCGGGCTCGGAGCCATCCATGCCGAACGCCCCGCCCAGCGCAGGAACGCCCCAATCGTGGGCCAACTGTACTGCCGCAATGTTGCACAGGTACTTCTGCGGTATGCCAGCGATGTATTCAGCCGTGCGAGGGTCCATCACCGAAGCCAGGATAGAGTGAAAGACAGGCGCGCCGGGGGCGACCAATTGCATCAGCACCATCGCGCTGACCACTTCGGCGTTGCCCAGAACCAAGGCCCCGCCAGGAACCGCCGGCGCGCTGGAACCCATGTTTGGCATGGCCATGAAGCCCACCGGGATGCCTGCCTTGGCGTACACCATCGCCGCCTCAATGCCTTCCGGATCCTGCCCCAAGGGGGCGACCGTGCAGATCAACACAGAGAGAGGAGGTCGGGCTCGCATCCTTTCTTGATCGCCAGCGATTACCTCCGCCATGCGCACCGCGTACTGCGCTGGCTTCTCTCCCATCACTGTCTCGGTCTGCACGTGCTTGACTGTGTTGTTGAAGCTGGCGTCGAGTTCATGCAGGGGGGCCGTCATACCGTAGTCCTGCGCGCTAACCATCGGCCAGTAGAAGGCAACGGATGAGAGGTAGTCTGCGACCCGAGCCATCTTGGCCACGTCGTCTTTGCAAGAGCGGCGCTGTTCACCGGTCTCGAAATCAAGGGTCAGCGTGCCGCAGCCGTCGGTGGCGAAATAGCTTCGCTCGCCATCGAGGACCAAATCAGTCCCCTCAGCTCGCCCGCCCAGCACGTAGGAACGCGGCGCGTGGCTCATCGCCTCCAGCACCAGGTCTGGTGGCAGGCACACGATTTGGCTCTCCCAGTCAACTTGGGCCCCGTGCTCGGCAAACACCTGCAGGGCCCGCTCGGAGGGGAACCGCACCCCCACGTGTTCCAAGACGTACAGCGTGGCTGATCTGATGGCCTCAAGCTGGTCGGGGCTCAGTACCGTAAGGTGAAATCTGGGATGGATGGGCTGAATGTCAGGCATCTGACCTACTGTCGTAAATCCACAGTAACTATCTATTCACCTGCTCCCGCTGAGCCTTAGCCCAGCGGCCTCGATGGCTCGTGGTAACTCCGGTGGAAGTTTACTCCCAAATTCGAGATCGTGCACAGTGATGCCTTGCATCAAACGCCGCAGGCTGGCGATGAGTTCCTCGTCCAATACCATCTGGATGTAGGAAGGGTATAAAACCTGCATAGTAAGCTCGATTTCATTGGGTGCTGCTTTGTAGTACTTCATGCCCATGCTCTCGCCTATTCCTCCAGGTGCATGGGGAAGCAGTGAACTCAACACTCTACTCCTCCAGGTGAATGGGTCGACTATGCCCCACTCGTGGCGGCTTCGTTTGGCCCCAGCGATACGACAGCTTGTACATCTTGAGGATCATGAAGATCTGAGTCTGCTGTATCCCTGGAATCTGTTGCAGTTTTTGATTGAGGAAGAAAACGAGGTGTTCCCTATCTTTGCAAAAGACCTCTACAAAGAGGTCGAACTCACCAGAGGCCATGAAGAGGTAGCTGACTTCGGGGAACTGAGCGATTTGCTGGGCCACGGCATTCACCTGGCCCGCTTGGACCGTCACGCCGATCATGGCCGCCGCATTCCATCCCAGAAGTTGCGGCTCCGCGATACCGACGATCTGCAATACTCCGTCATCCATAAGTTGCTTGACCCGTCGGCGCACCGTTCCTTCCGAGATGCCCAATCGGTTGGCGATATCGGTGAACGGCATCCGCCCATCGTATTGAAGCTGGGCGATGATAGCCCGATCGGTTTCGTCTAAGCGTGCCATTCCCTCGCTGCTACCTCGTGTCTGTCACCCCCCCGGACGGGCTATAATTATAGCCGAATTTCGAAAAATTGTCAAGTTTAATTAACGCATTACCACTCTTTAATAGGGTAAAATAACGAATTTCGCCACACACCCGGGAAGTGGGATTCTTGAACTCGATTCCTCTTCTCTCCCTCCACGAAGTGGGGCAGCGTTGCTATCCACGGTTAAATGGGGAGCTACTTCCTGGTCTTCACGCGGAATTCACATTAAATTCACGCTCTTTTCACCCTTTAACGAAGAAATTTTGATACAATTATGGTGTTTTAATGAGTATGCGAGGATTTGCAACGATTTGTCAGCTTTCTGGACAGTTTTTCAGTCGTCTGCACTCAAAGGCAACTCTGCATGTAATCGTGGTCAACGGGCACAGTGGGACTCCATCCCAGAAGAAGGGGAAAAGGGGTGATGTTTTATTGGGCAATGGCTTGGCTGCTGCCCAATAAAACACTCGTTTCCCCCTACTTCCCCCAGCGAAGTGAGGCAATATTGCTATGATTTACGGAAGTGGTTATCAGACCATAGTGGGGATCAGGCTCATTCCCGGCTGGATATCTGCCTGCGCTGCCGGCACTGCCAGCCTCCCTTGGAGCCAGGTAGACGAGAGGGAAGATAGAAGGGCTTTCAGCTTCTTTGCCATTGGACCCGATAGAGCAGCCACGAAGAGGCAAGGGTCTCAAGAGCTGTTCGAGGTTGTTCGCCCTGTGAAACCTTTCGAGCCAGAGATGGTTCTCATCCCTGCCGGTGAGTTCACCATGGGCGGTGATCCCAGCCTGGATCAAGCGGCGGTTGATGATGAGCACTTCCGACACACTCTGTACCTGCCCGACTACTATCTGGCTAAAGAGCCGGTGACCAATGCCCAATACACGGCTTTCGTGCGGGCTACCGGCTACCGTGTGCCGAGGCATTGGATAGACGGCCGGCCGCCATCGGGGAAAGAGAATCATCCCGTGGTATATGTCTCCTGGTATGATGCTATGGCCTACTGCAGGTGGCTAGCCGAGGTAACCGGCAAGCCTTACCACCTGCCCAGCGAGGTCGAATGGGAGAAAGGCGCACGGGGAAGCGATGGGCAAGCCCATCTCCAAGGGACTAGCCCCTATGAGTTGCTGGAGATGGCGAGCAACGTGTGGGAGTGGACGCAGAGCGTTTATCACCTCTATGATCCGGAGGGCGGTCCAAGGAATATCAAGAACGGAGTGAGCCGGGTATTGCGGGGTGGTTCGTGGTATGGTGATCACTGGTATGCCCGCTGTATCCTCCACTACGGGGTCTACCCTGGCGCCCGTTACCACTACATCGGTTTTCGGGTGGCGGCTTCTCTATTTCCCCCTCAGCACCTTTTCCCCTTCACGTAACAAAGCGCACTAATCCGTTTTTATCCAGACTCTCTCCCCATCGGTCACCACCTCGATGGTGCCTTGCTCGTCAGTGCGCAGGATGCGCTCTTTCCCCACTAGGTTCTCCAGCCTCTCCAATACCTGGGGCGATGGATGCCCAAATCGGTTGTCGGCGCCCACAGATATGACCGCCAACTTCGGATTCACTGCCTTCAGGAAATCTCCGCTCGATGAGGTATTGCTGCCGTGGTGGGCAACCTTGAGCACCGTGCTGGTTAGCTCCTGCCCGGAGGTCACCAATTTTTCCTCCGCTGCCTCCTCGATATCTCCGGTGAACAGGAAGGAGACCCGCCCCATTACCAGGTGAACGACTACAGAGTTGTTGTTGGAGTCGGCCTCGGTATACTTCATCAACTCAGGGCCGGGGTGAAGCACCGTGAGCCTTACTCCATCCCCTGTCGCCACGCGCATCCCTGCCAGGGCGAGGCAGGCAGGGATTTTCTTCTCGCTGATCAATTCCAACCAACGCTTGTACATGGGGTTATCATGTTCATAGCCACTATCGAGCACTTGCCCCACGCGATAGTGCTCCAGAACTGGTATCAGTCCCGCGATATGGTCCTCATCGGCGTGGGTGAGGATGACCAGGTCGAGGCTGTGGTCCCAGAAGGGCATCCTGCGGCCCAAAGCACTGATCAATGTGGTCGGGCTTGGTCCGCCGTCAACCAAAATCTGTTGCCCATTGGGAGTTTCGATGAAAATAGCATCGCCCTCTCCGACGTCGAAGAAGACCACGTGGAGCTTGCCGTCGGGCAGGCAGGCCACTGCGGCCCAGACGAGGATGGCGATGACGGTCAGGCCGGCGATGAGCAGTTTGGTGGACACACGGGCGGGTTTCGGCGAGTTCGGTCGAGGTGCTCGATGAGGTCTCAATCGAGCCACCAGACAGCGCCACAGAGATTTGAGGCGCGAAGGCCCCTGCCGGCTGATCAAGGTAGCCCCGGCCAGCAAGCCGTAGTAGAGCCAGATGGGTATGGGGCTAACGTGCCCGAGCTTGAGGGAAGCATAGGGGATGCGGGCTGTGATCTCGACTACGCGGATGGTATAGGTGAGGAAGAGCCAGGCTATCCATCCCAGGACCTGGCCCAGGGGCAGCCAGATCAGGCCGGCGATGGTTGCCAATCCTCCCCAGAGCATCACTCCAGGCTGGGCAGGCAAAACGAAGAAGTTGCTGAGCAGCGTGATCAAAGACAACCGGCGGAAGTGGTAGACGATGATGGGCATGGTGGTGATTTGAGCCGCCAGGGTGACGATGAGTGCCTCGTTCAGCATCCCAACAACCTTCTTGGCGGCCCCGGGCGCGAGCATCCTGGACAACTGCTTCTCAAACCACCTTTGCAGTGGAGGGGTGTAGATGATCAAGCCCAGGGTGGCAGCGAAAGACAACTGAAAGCCCAGGTCCCACAGGGTCTGGGGATCACAGAGAGTCATCAGCACGGCAGCCGCCATCAGCGAGGTGAGGGCATCGGTCTGGCGGCCGTAGTGGGTGGCGATAACGTACAGGCAGCCCATGATGGCTGCTCTCACCACCGCCGCCGAGGCTCCCACCAGGATAGTGTAGATGATGATGCCAGCCATGGCCACAGGCATGGCCCGCCGCTTGCCGAAAAGGCGGGTGCTGAGGCTACTGAACAGCCCAGAGATAATCGAGATATTGAAGCCTGAGATGGCGATGATATGAGTAGTCCCTGTAGCCGAGAAGGCTTCCATCAGGTCGGCGGGGATACCTGTCTCGACCCCCAAGAGTATCCCTGTCAGCAGTGCGGCTTGTGGCTCGTGCAGGATGAGGGCGATAACTCGCTGAGCTCTCCTCTTGAAAGACAACAGGGTTCTTCTGAAGACGCTACCTTGACCACGATTGATGAGCACGATTTGGGCGCGTCGCAGCATCGAGTAGATACCTTGACGGGCCAGATACTCTCGATATGAGAAGCCCTCTAACTCCGGTGGGGTCTCCAGCAATCCCTCGATCTCGAGTTCATCGCCGTAATCGCGCTCTGGATAGCGGGGAGCGCGCACCAGCACGGTACCTGTCGCCTCGCGCTTCTGGCCCTTCACTTCTATCTTGGAGACCTCTACCCGCAGATTGGTGTAGGTATCGCGCACATCGGGCTCGCCGCTGACGGTGCCTTCGATCTTGACCCAGCCCTGGTCGTTGTAGTAGGCGATGTGGCCTTCGTCGAAGCTCCGGAGAGGGGCCTTGACATTGGAGTACAGAATACCCAACAGCAAGAGAAGAAGACAGGCGCTGATCAGTCTGATTCGCTGTTCTTTTCGCCAGAGGAGGAGGGTGGCCAGAGGCAGGGATGCTAGCAGGCCAACGAAGGGTGGTAGCAGGTGTAGCAATGAGCCCAGGAAAATGCCGGCCAGCCAGGCGCAGCCAAGGTAGATGAGAGTCATGGCAAGCTTCCGCGATCCTACAAAGTGGGCATGTCCTCTGGAGGCACGGACAACGCTCTATGATATTCCATTGGCGGGGAAAAGTCAAATGCGCGTGCTTGATTCTAGGTAATCATCCCCTCCATCAGCCGTCCGATTAACTGCTGTCTTGAGGTTGTGAAGAAACGGGGACAAATTTGGAAACAGGATGTGGGTGGACATGTTGGGTGCGCCCCCTTTTTGACCACAATGAACCAGATAATGGCTGACCCGGTACGCCAGCCACTTGCAGGATCCGGTAAATGGGTTATACTATACGCGGGGCGCTTGCCCTGAGCCTGGCTGAAGGAGGAATAGATTGGCAGGGCGAGTTCACTTCGAGCTGAGTAGCATTCTATCCAAATCAGTATGCAGAAAATGGGCTTCAAGCGATTTATTTTAGCCTCCGCATCGCCACGACGGCGGCAATTGGTTTCCCTACTGAAAATACCTTTTGTAGCTGTGGCAGCAGATGTGAACGAAGAGATCGAGGAGGGAGAGCGCCCTCAGGACATGGTCTGCCGCTTGAGCCTGATCAAGGCCAAAACGATAGCTTCTGCCTACGCGCAGGGCTTGATTGTGGCTGCCGACACCATTGTTGTGCTCGATGGCAAGGTGTTGGGCAAGCCAGCAAACGAGGCTGAGGCCATAGCCATGCTGCAACGCTTGCGAGGGCGGCAGCACACCGTGTTCAGTGGGCTCACGGTTCTTTGTTCAGCGACGGGGTATACGACCACAGAGTTAGTCGAGAGCACCGTTTCGATGAGGGCCTACACGGATGAAGAGATAGAGCAGTACGCAGCTAGCGGCGATCCGCTGGATAAAGCGGGGGCTTATGCGATCCAGCATCAGAGTTTCAGGCCCGTGGAACGCATCGAGGGATGCTACGCCAGCGTTATGGGGCTGCCCCTTTGCCATCTAGCCAGGGAGCTGGCCCGGATCGGTTTGACTCTGCCTGTAGACGTGGCCCAGGCATGCCAGAGCTTTACTGGCCACCGTTGCCTTGTGGCCGGGGAGATTTTGAATGGATAACCGTTACATCGTTGGTTCGGGAAGGGTTAACCTCATCTCCAGGGCATAGCCGGGATGTCGCTGCGCCAGGCATAGGGCCCACTGCGGAAATCATCCCAATAATCGCGCTCATTGATCAGGCTGTACGAGAAGATGGCCTGACCAGCCGCGCCGGCCTTTCGAGCGGTGCTAATACTTTGGGCGATATCGGAGAAGTCATTGTAGTGGGCCATGGAAGGCGAGGTTCCCGCGTAGATTCCTGCCAGTACAAACCGACCGTTGTCCGCAGCTACAAAATCGCGAACAAGAGTGTTAAGCCGAAAGAGATAATCCTCCTGTTCCTCCCCCGCCAAAGATAGCAGGTTGGCATAGAGCATGGGAACGATGCCATCAATTACCCTCTCTTGCATCCACCCCTGGGAATCCTGGTAGTACCCATCGTAGCCATCATTGATGATCCATCCCCAGTAATCCCGATAAATGGGCCACGTGGCTGCGGTCAGCATCACACCCTGCCGAGGCACGATGACTTGCTCATATATCTGGCCCACCAGATTCGTCACCTGCGTCCGTTGCCAATCCCCCCAGGTGAGCTCCGGATCGCTGCTCTGAGCCTCAGCGAAAGCCGCTTCGCTGATGGGATCGTGGGAGAAATGGGGGCCAGCATAGCGGATGTGATCCAGATGCAGGCCATCCACCGCGTAGTTTGTCACGATGTCCTGGCAGACGGAAATGACGTGGGTGGTTGTTAAGGTAACCGCAGGGCTGGCGTACACGTACGGAAACCGGTTATCATCCAGGTGGATAGGGCCTTCCTCATCCCATTGCCGCCAATCAAGCAACCCATACACGTCGGAGAGTTTCCAGAACAGGTGCCGGGGCGTAACGTCTTCCGGCGGTGCCTCCCCTCCCGTCGAGGTCACCCACACGGGATAGACGTTGATCCAGGCATGCAACTCCAGGCCAGCAGCATGGGCCAGGTCCACCGCCACTGCAAGAGGGTCCCAGCCAGGATCCTGCCCTAAAGTGCCCGTCAGCCTCGCCGCCCAGGGCTCGTAGTTGGAACGGTAATAGGCATCGGCCTGGCCGCGTACTTGAAAGAAAATTGTGTTGAAGTTGGCGTAGGCTGCTCGATCTACGATTTCTTGGATATCATCTGGGCTTGAGTAATCCCAGCGTGTCACCCAAAGGGCACGGATTTCCGGTGGGGAATAGGGCTTCCAAAGCACTGGCAGGTAAACGCGATAGGGGATGGGCGTCCCGGTTGGAGTAAGGAGAGGTGTCCCAGTAGGTGTGGGTGTGCCTGTCGGCGTTGCGGTGATGGAGGGAGTAGGAGTGGGGGTGCCGGTTGTGCACCATATGTAGACAGAAACATCATCCAGATACATGGCTGTCTTGCGATCGCCAACCCCATCGTTGTAGACGTTAAAGTAGAGAATGAGAGTTTGTCCAATGTAGGGGGTTAGATCGAAGGTGTGGTGCGTCCAGGTCTGACTGTCGGAGCAGATTCTCTCCATTGCCCAGCCTTCAACCTCCCAAGCATCGTTGAAAATGATCACCTCTTGCCAATCGTAGTCGGCGGTATAATCCTGACAAAGGGGATAGTACCAAAACGATAGCATGGCACTCGCTGCGCTTGCGGGAATGGTTACTGTCTGATAGACAGAGGAGTAGCTCTTGGCGTCACCCTGGTCGGTGATTCCCAGGCGCATAGACCAAGAGCCCAAGTGCACTATAGCCGCGGAATACTCTGCTGGACGCGGGGTGTTGCCACGGATCCAGTTAGTCCAATCCCCTGCCGTCTCAAAGTCGCCGTTGCGAATCAAGTCGTCGCAGGCAACTGGCGTTGAGGTGCTGGTCGGCGTGGGTGTGGGAGTAGCGGTTGGGGTGCTGGTGGGTGTGGCCGTCGGTGTATTGGTTGGCGTACTGGTGGTCGTAGGCGTGGCGGTGGGCGTGGGCGTGGGTGTGCTTGTTGGCGTACAGGTGGCCGTGGGCGTAGCGGTGTGAGTGGGTGTTTGCGTGGGGAGGCTTGTCGGGGTCATGGTGGATGTAGGTGTGGGAGTTTGAGTGGGTGTCCCCGTAGGGGTATTGGTGACGGTAGATGTTGCAGTGAAAGTTGGCGTTAAAGTGTGAGTTAGTGTCTGAGTAGGCGTATTAGTTGGCGTGGTGGTGGCTGTCGGCGTGGCTACTTTCGCGATGCCGTCTACCCAGGATGCCCAGGTAGTTGCAGATAGATCAACCTGCGCAGGAAAGCTGTCCTTCCCCCTCGAATCCCTTTCCCTGGCCTCAAGAGGCGTAGCCTCGACATTGGCCGAGAGCGAGGAGAGGAGCACCATCAATAGCATCAGTTTCACGATTGCCTTATTTGTCTTCATTAACAACCTCCTTGGAGGCAACTTGGTGAAACGTGATGTGCAAAACGTGAAGATCTGGCGCGTGTAAGCCTTATGGTTTACGTTTCACGCCTTAGCGCCTATCCGAAAAGTCTCTTCGCTCCCGCTGGAGCTTAGTCCAGCGGCGGACTAAGGTCCGCCGCGAGCATTTTTCGGATAGGCGCTTAACGCTGTCTATCTGGTGATCCCCACTCTCAATCGAAAACAACCACTTCCTTCCCATGTAGTTTCTCCATGATCTTGGCTGTGATAAGCTCTAGATGGGAATCATTTTTGACGAAGTCCAGGTTATCGGAGGGAACAGTGAGCATAGGACAGAGGGAGAAATTGTGAGCCCACTCTTCATACAATTCGTTCAGTTGCTCCAGATACTCTGTGGGAATATCCTGCTCGAAATCACGGCCCCGCAGGGCAATACGGTGCTTCAACGTCGGCACCGAAGCTTGGAGGTAAACCACCAGGTCAGGCGGCGGCAAGAGCATGGTTAGAACCTCGTATAGCTCGCGATAGCTGCGATAATCTCGCTCCCCCATGTGTCCCTGGCGGTAGAGGTTCTCAGCGAAGATCTCAGCGTCCTCATACACGGTGCGGTCCTGGATAACGGAGTTAGGGCGGTTGAGGAGCTGATAATGATGGCGCAAGCGCCGGGAGAGGAAGAAGACCTGGGAGTGGAAGGCCCACTTCCGCATGTCCTTATAGAAGTCGGCCAAATAGGGGTTATCGTCCACAGCCTCGTAGAACGGCTCCCAACCCAGTTTCTCGCTGAGGAGAGCCGTGAGGGTGGATTTACCAACGCCCATGTTGCCAGCGATGGCAATGAACTTTTTCATTTCCGGATCCCCTCCTCATACTCCTTCATTTCATCCAAAAAAGCCTCTTCCAAATCAATGCCTGTCTCGTTAGCCAGCCTTAGCAGGAAGGCCAGACAGTCAGCCAGGCCCTGACGCAATTCGGGCAAGCGCTCCTGAATAGCCCTGTCCAGAGCCTCCTGACGATTGCCCATCTGCTTGTAGAACTCCTCCTGAGAACTCCAGACCTCTCCAAGCTTCGCCCCCAGGTCTCCCACTTCTTTGGTCAACCCCATGAAGTTGAAATAGAGGTTGCTCAGCAAGCTAGCCCCTGGTTCTCCCAAAGAGGCCCTTTCCTTATCAAGAGCCAGATACCAGCGCTGAAAATCCCCCAGCCGGCGCCGGCCCTCCACAAAAACCGCCCGGTCCACTTCCTCCAGAGCCGGCGCCATTTGCGGGAGAGGTCGCTGATAGGAGCCTTTTTCCAAAGCCGACCGGATCCTGCTCACCACCTGCGCTAGATCCTGGGGGTTGTTAACTATATCGAGCCTCTCAGTGTCTATGGGCAGGACAGGAACACGATCATAATCGGCGAAGAAACGCTCGTAGGCGATGCGTAACGCCTCCATGTAGTCTCTGTCCATCTCGCGTTCGTACGTGCGGTCCCGGAAGGCAATGCGTTTCATCAACGTATCCGTGCTGGCTTTGAGGTAGACTATCAGGTCGGGGAGGAGGACCTTCTCCGCCAGGATGGCGTGAACTCGCTCGTACATCTCCAGTTCATCGTCTTTTAGGTTCAGGTGGGCGAAGAGCCGGTCCTTGGCAAAGGTATAATCGCTGATAAGGGAGCTGTGTCGCAATGTTTCTGGGACCACCTTTTGTTGCTGCCGATAGCGGCTCAACAGGAAGAAAATCTGGGTCTGGAAGGCAAATCTCTCCCGGTCGGTGTAGAAATCACTGAGGAAAGGGTTTTCTTCGAAAACCTCCAAAAGCAACTCGGCATCGAACTCCTCTCTGATCAGACGGGCCAGGGTTGTCTTGCCCACCCCGATGGGTCCCTCTATGGCAATGTATACTTTTTCCACCAACCTGATTTCCTCCTGGTATGGTGAATCGGCGCCTTCCCTACTACCCATAGGATACTCCGTTCGTCCAGAAAAGTCAAGCGAGTTGTCTATCGGGCTTGCGCAGCGAAGCCTGGGGAGCTTGAGGGGTACCCCCC
>CAZRSI010000060.1:0-12929 GCA_964602575.1 uncultured Anaerolineae bacterium | reverse complement strand
ACAGCACCCAAGGCGGTGGGCAAGGATTTCATCGTCATCGAAATCATCGAAGGCAACGACCTACAGAGGCTGGCCGACAAGATGATTGAATTCGGTCAACGGACGGGCAAAGAGAATTTCGACCGTGACGCAAAGTCCGTCCGTGGTTCCGAAGCTGTGGTGCTCATCGGCATCAAAGACGCTGAACCGCTGGAGGGCCTCGACTGTGGGGCCTGTGGTGCGGAGAAGTGCATCGAGATAAACACCTTCGAGGGTGAGTTCAAAGGACCTCAATGCGCATTCCGACTGCTGGACATGGGCATCGCCATAGGCTCTGCTGTCAAAACAGCCAGCCTGCTCAATGTAGACAATCGCATTATGTACCGCGTCGGCGTGGTGGCCCGAGAGATGGGTCTTATTGACGCGGACTTCGTTATGGGCATCCCCTTGTCGGCCACGGGCAAGAGCATCTACTTCGATCGGTAACGTGGACACCACCGAAGTCAAACAAACAGCCAGGGAGCGATTCAACGGAGCCTGCCGCGTCTGCTGGATCTGTGACGGGCGGGCCTGTGCTGGGGAGATGCCCGGCATGGGCGGTGTCGGTACGGGATCCTCCTTCATCGCTAACGTGGAAGCCCTGGCCGCCATTCGCCTCAACATGCGGGTCATCCACGACGCATCAGAGCCCGACATCAGCGTCGAGTTGTTTGGACATCAGCTTTCCATGCCCATCCTGGCCGCGCCAGTGGCCGGGGCATCGCCCAACATGAGGGGCGCCATCACCGAACAAGAGCTGGCACTGACCATGGTCGGGGGCAGTGCCGCTGCCGGCACCATCGGGCTGACCGGCGATGGCCCAGATCCCGTTCACTTTAGTGCAGGCTTGGAGGCAGTGAGGGCTCACGGTGGACGGGGTATCCCCATTGTGAAGCCTCGGCCAGCCGAGCAAATCCTCCATCGGGTGCGCCAGGCCGAAGAGGCCGGAGCCTGGGCAGTGGGAGTGGATGTAGACGCGGCGGGGATCATTAACATGGTACGCGCGGGCCAGCCGGTTGGGCCTAAACCCGCCAGGGAATGGGCTGAGATCATCGCTGCTACCGACCTGCCCTTCATCCTGAAAGGCATCATGACGGTTGAAGATGCCGAAGCCTCTGTGAAAGCCGGAGCGGTAGCCATTGTCGTCTCCAATCACGGTGGACGGGTGCTAGATTATACCCCAGGCACGGCCGAGGTGCTGCCTGAGATCGCCAAAGCAGTAGGAGGAGACGTATTTATCCTGGTTGACGGGGGCGTGCGCTCCGGAGTAGATGTCCTCAAAATGCTAGCCTTGGGAGCAGATGCGGTTCTGGTTGGCCGCCCCCTCGCTATCGCTGCCGTGGGTGGCGGGGCCGAAGGCGTGGCTACGGTTCTCAACCAGTATGCCGACCAACTACGCTCGGCTATGATCCTGACAGGTTGCACTTCGCTGGACGAGATTGACGAGTCCATACTATTTTCCCGATAGCGAACCAAAGTTGAACGCGCGATCACACTCTTGTGGAGAGTATAGGCATTATGACAGGCCCCTATCGCATTCTCACCATCAATCCAGGCTCCACATCTACGAAAGTTGCTTTATACGAGGGTGAGCACCCCCTCTTCATGGAGACCATTCACCACTCGGCAGAGGAGTTGGCCGCCTTCGCCCGCATCGCCGACCAGTACGCCTTCCGCCGCGATGCCGTGCTGGGCCTTTTGGAGAGGCACGGGATCAGACTGGATTCTCTGGACGCCGTGGTGGGGCGCGGAGGAATCCTCGGACCGATGCCCAGCGGCACGTATCTGGTCAACCAGTACATGCTGGACGAGTTGCGCCATCCCAAAGAGCGGGAGCACGCCTCCAACCTGGGAGCCCTCATCGCCGATGAGATCGCGCGCCGCGCTGGCATCCCCGCCTTCATCGTGGACCCGGTGTGCGTGGACGAATTCGACGACATCGCTCGCATCTCTGGCCTGCCGGAGATCGAGCGCAAGAGCCTCTCCCATGCCCTCAACCTCAAGATAGCGGCACGCCGGGCGGCCAGGGAGCTGGGCAAGCGCTACGAGGAGGTCAACCTGGTGGTGGCTCATCTGGGCGGGGGCATCTCTGTCAGTCCCCATCGGCGGGGACGGATGGTAGACGTTAATCAGGCTCTGGACGGCACGGGCCCCTTCTCCCCGGAGCGGGCTGGAGGGCTGCCAGTGGGCGATGTGCTACGCATGGCTTATTCGGTTCCCCCGTACGATGACAAGCATTACACCTACGAAGAGATGTTCAAGAAAATCGTCGGGTGCGGGGGATTGGTGGCCCACCTGGGCACCAACGATGCCCGTGAGGTGGAGCAGCGTATCGAAGAAGGCGATGAGTACGCTAGGCTGGTCTACGAGGCCATGGCCTATCAGATCGCCAAGGAGATAGGCGCGATGGCTACCGTGCTCAAAGGCGATGTGGATGCCATCGTCTTGACAGGGGGGCTGGCCCACTCGGAGATGCTGGTGAACTGGATCATAGAGCGCGTGGCGTGGATCGCGCCGGTGAAGGTATATCCCGGCGAAGACGAAATGCTGGCCATGGCTCAGGGAGCTCTTCGGGTACTACGCGGTGAGGAAAAGGCTAAAATATTGACAAAACCTCAAAAACAGGCTAAAATAATAGCTACTTCGCGCTGGTGTGAGAAACCAACAGGGAGGAGGACGCAAATGGCTATAAGGACGACCGAGGAAGCCAAAGAGCTATTGGACAAGGTCATGGAGCTCTCGGATGAGGAAATCAAAATCCTGAAGGCAATCAGGGAGATGGGATCAACGGTGCCAGTGAAGCTGGCTGCGAGGTTGTTGGTCAGCCCCAATACAGCCCAGGGCGAACTCCATCGGCTACGGGAGAAAGGCTTGGTCACCAACATCCAGCGGGCACAGAGAGACATCTTCGCCTCCGAAGAAGAGGAATACTTTGCCCTCAGCGATGAGGGAGAGGAGATGATGACTATTCTGCCGCTGGTAGAGAAGATGCGAGGTGCCTCATGATTACGCTTATCGTTTTTTGCCTCACTGCTGGCTTGATCAGCGCCGTGCTGGTGATGATGGACGTTGTCTCCGAGTACAAGGAGCCCTACGAGGCGGTCCTAACCCCTGAGGTGGGCATCCTCTATGCGGTTAACGTAGTCATAGCTGCATTGATCGCTTATGTCCTGTATGCGACAGACCGCGTCGAGCTCGGATTCCTGCCCTGGGTCGGGGTGGTGCTTGGCTATCCGCTTCTCATGCACACCAAGTTATTCACCGTCAAAGGAAGGACAGCCAACGAGAACATCTCCGTGGGCCTGGAGGTGGTGTATCAGCAGGTAAGCAAGTTGCTCCGGCCCGGCATAGAGAAGTCCATCGAGGAACGAGGGGCTCGTCTGCTGGTTCAGTTCCGGGCCATGCCGATAGACAGGATCGTGGTGAAGGCCAAAGATTACATCACGCCCAAGAACATCGAGGACAAGCAGGCCATCATGAACTGGTTGGACGAGATGCAAAACGATGCCCAACAGCACCCAGAGCACGAGGATGACAACAAGAGGGCCATCTTCGCCAAGATCCAGGAGATCGGCGGGTACCGAGGCATCAGGTATGTCTTGGGGGGCTAAGGCGGAAAGGAAACTCAGTACATCTTAGGGCAATCGCAAACTCTGCTAACCTCCCGCAGGTTATGCATATTAATGGCAGAGGGCCTTGAATTAGAGGGGGCCTTTGGTCAGAAATTTGAACCTGCGGGAGGTTCTGGCGCCCCAATCCAAAGAACGCGATTGCCCTATATTTCATTTGACAATGTTAGAATAGGCGTATATAATTATTATTGCCTCCTCAGGTTTCTGGAAAGCAATCTTTTTGGAAAGGAGCGTCAACATGAGGAAACTGACATCGCTTTTTCTGCTTTTGCTCACTGTTCTAGTGGTGAGTTGTGGGCGTGCACCTGCACCCACCGAAGCACCGGAGGTGGAGACCGGCGCACCAAGCCCAACTCCACCACCAATGGTTGAAATCCTGCCCACTCCCACCCCGAAACCGCCCCCACCGACGCCGACCTTTACGCCTGTGCCTCCTACGCCAACTCCAGAACCCACTGCTACACCTGAGCCTACTGCCACACCTGCTCCCACAAAGCCAGGCGAGACCCCTGCCCCTACTCCTACTCCAAAGCCGCCTACTCCAACCCCAGTTCCTCCGACGCCCACACCGACCCCCGTACCCCAAAAAGTGGAGGTGCCTATGGTCGAAATACCTGCCGGGGAGTTCACTATGGGCAGCGACCAGGGAGTTGAGCGCCCGCCGCACACTGTCTTCGTGGACACCTTTGAGATTGACATGTTCGAGGTGACCAACGAGCAGTTTGCGAAGTTCGTTGAGGCCACGGGCTACGTCACCGATGCAGAGAAGGCAGGTGACACATCTTGGCGGTACTACGCCAAAGATAAGCCCAACCATCCTGTGGTAAAGGTTAGCTGGAACGATGCCAAGGCCTTCTGCGAGTGGGCGGATAAGAGGCTGCCCACCGAGGCCGAGTGGGAGAAGGCAGCTCGTGGCACCGATGGGCGCATCTATCCCTGGGGGAACGAATGGGATCCGAACAAAGCCAACGTCAAGGAGTCTGGCTACCGAGGAACTCTCATCGTGGGCAGCTTCCCCGATGGAGCCAGCCCCTACGGAGTGATGGACATGGCGGGCAACGTGGCCGAATGGACGGCCGACTGGTTCCAGCCATATCCTGGGTATCCGGGTGGCGATTCAGAGGCCCAATACTTCGGTGAGAAATACCGGGTGATTCGGGGAGGTGGGTGGTTCAGCGACAAGGACCAGGTGCGCACCACGTTCCGCAGCGCTAGCTCCGAGACCTTGGCCAATGATGATGTTGGCTTCCGCTGCGCCCGGTAGAGTTGTTCTTTCCCCCTTGCCATTCCGGACCGCGATGGTGCGGGAGGCAGGATCAACATCCTTGGCTCGTGGTCGAAAGCATCCCATGAGGCGGAAGCCAGAGAGCAGGTAGATCACAGGTAGATCATAGGGAGGTGCAGACTGAGGTAGCGTAGACAGTTTGCACCTCCCTTTGTGTTAGAATGCCATAGAACGCGGGGTGGATTACCCCTGGAGCGGCGTTAGCCCGCTCACTTGACGGAGAGGAGGGATTAGAAGGCGTATGATAAATCCTACCCTCCCACTCATCGATCTCCATCGTCACCTGGATGGCAACGTGCGCCTGGAGACGATCCTGGACTTGGGTCGCCAGCACAACCTGCCATTGCCCGCCTGGGATGTGGAAGGGCTGCGCCCCCACGTCCAGGTAACAACGCCCCAGCCTGGCGTTATGGCTTTTATCGCCAAGTTCAAATGGATGATGGCGGTGCTGGTAGACTACGATGCCTGCCGTCGGGTGGCATACGAGAATGTCGAGGACGCCCAACGAGAAGGCATTGACTACATCGAACTGCGTTTCAGTCCGTGGTTCATGGCCGAGTCCCACGGCCTAGATCCCATGGGGGTGGTGGAAGCCGTGGTCGACGGCGTGGAGGCAGGCGTCCGCGATTTTGGGGTAAAAGTGAACCTGATCGGGATCCTCAGTCGCACGTACGGGCCAGACATTGCCTGGAAAGAACTGGAGGCTCTGCTGCAACACCGAGACCGGCTGGTGGCCTTGGATCTGGCGGGGGATGAGGCGAACTGGCCGGGAAGCCTATTCGTGAAGCACGTGCAGCGAGCGCGAGACGCGGGTTGGCAGGTAACGGTCCACGCCGGCGAAGTCGCGGGACCGGAAAGCATCTGGCAGGCCGTACGCGAGTTGGGAGCCAGACGCATCGGCCATGGTGTGCGGGCCATAGAGGATCCGGCCTTGCTGGATTACCTGGCCGAGCATCAAATCGGCATCGAATCGTGCCTGACTAGCAACGTGCAGACCAGCGTGGTGCCCGATTATGCTAGCCATCCGCTACGAACCTTTCTGGAACGGGGGATCCTGGCAACGATAAACACCGATGATCCAGGGGTGAGCGGCGTTGACTTGCGCCACGAATATGAGGTGGCAGCGCCAGCGGCGGGCCTGACGGCCGAGCAGACTCATCAGGCTCAGCGCAACGCCTTGGCCATTGCCTTCCTCTCAGCCGAGGAAAAATCTCAGGTGCAACGCACTTCTAAAGTGCGTTGCACCTGACCTGGAGAACAATGCCAGCAAAAAGACCCGAATATCTCCCTGGTCACTACTATCACTTCTACAATCGCGGAGCGCACGGAATTTCAATCTTCCGTGAGGACAACAACTACCTCTTCGTCCTACGCAAGATGAAAGAGTATTGCCGCTGCCGCTACATCCACGCCAACCCGGTCAAACACGGACAGGTAGCGGACTTGATGGAATGGCCCTATTCCAATTACCTGGAATGGATCGGTGAACGTAATGGCACACTGGTGGATCGCGATTTTGTCCGGGAACACTTTGCATCTCCGTAAACCTATCGGGATTTCGTGTGGGACTATCTCGTGAAGAGAGAATTGCCTAAGGAAATGGAAGCTTATCTGAAGGTTTGGGAACGATGGTATGGTGCAACTCAGGCAGGTTGAGGTGCAACGCACCTGGGAGGTGCGTTGCACCTCAAAGGATCACGCACGTAGTCAAGCGAACAGGGGCGGTGGTGCCCTTCAAGAAGGAGCGCATCACCAACGCCATCTACCGGGCGGCGGTGGCCGTGGGTGGCCGCGACCGCTCCCTCGCCGAGAGGCTGGCCGACCAGGTGGTGGCCATGCTGGAGGAGACCACACCTCCAGGCCATATCCCCACCGTCGAAGAGATCCAGGACATCGTCGAGAAAGTGTTGATCGAGAACGGCCATGCCAAGACGGCTAAAGCCTACATTCTCTATCGCGAGGAGCGAGCCCGTCTGCGTCGAGAGCGGGCTAAGCGCTCGGCCCAGCCCTCGGAGAATATCCCTTGGCACAAGATATGGGAGGTTCTGAACTGGGCCGTTGACCATGATCTCCACACCGTCGAACGTTTGAATGCGCGCATTGCGCGCGGCGAGTTCCCCGACATCGTGCGGGAAACCGACCGGGCCTACAACGAGGACGTCACCACCGCGTCGGAGATGATCAAGGAGCGCCGGGACGTCCTTAGACTGGTCATCATCGCTGGCCCCTCATCCTCTGGAAAGACCACCACGACCATCAAGCTCAGCCACCTGCTGCGCAAAATGGGGCTCGGTCTGGTACCCCTCACCGTAGACAATTACTTTTTCGACCTGGAACTCCATCCCAAGGACGAGTTCGGCGATTACGACTTCGAGACCCCCCAGGCGCTGGACCTGGAGCTCATCAACGAGCACCTGATGCGCTTGCTGGCTGGGGAAGAGGTGTGGATTCCCTTTTACGATTTCAAAACGGGTAAGCGGCACGACCATCACACTCCCATGCGGGTGGGCCCCAACGACATCATTCTAATTGACAGCCTGCACGGCCTGTACCCAGAGATGACCAGGAGCGTGGACGATGAACTGAAGTTCAAACTGTACATCGAACCATTGCTTCAGATGAAAGGCCCTGATGGGAAGTTCGTTCGCTGGATGGATCTGCGGATGATGCGCCGCATGGTCCGCGACGCGGCGTTCCGTGCCTACGATCCTCAGCGGACCTTGGAGCACTGGCACTACGTTCGCAAGAGCGAGATGCGCAACATCATCCCCTATATCAACACTGCCGATTACATCGTCAACAGCGGTCTGCCCTACGAGCTCCCGATCATGCGGGCCAGGCTGTTCCACCACTTTGAGAGATGGGTGGATCTGTACAGGGATGATCCCCTGCATGTGGATGCCTTCATGCGTGCCGAGCGCGTGTATAGTCTCCTGAAGGCCGTCACCCCGGTCGAGGATGAATCGGCTATACCGCCGGACTCGCTCCTGCGGGAGTTCATCGGCGGCAGTTGTTACAAATATTGATGACATTAGAGAACACCCACATCGAGATCATCAACCCCCATATCCCCCGCGGCCGCATCCGCCACGCGCTGTTTGACTTCGATGGCACCATCTCCCTCATCCGCGAGGAATGGCAGCAAGTGATGGTCCCCATGATGGTGGAGGTGCTGCTGGAGACCCCGCGACACGAACCTGAGGAAGAGCTACGCGCCGTGGTCACAGAGTTCGTGGACCGGCTGGCGGGCAGACAGACCATCTGCCAGATGATCTAGCTTTGCCAGGAGGTCCGCCAGCGCGGGGGAGAGCCGCTGGATCCCCTGGAGTACAAATGGATGTACCTGGACCGGCTGTGGGAGCGCATCAAAGGGCGAGTGGCCGGGCTGAAGAATGGCTACATCAAGCCCGAGGAGGTGATGGTGCCCGGAGCAGTGCCCTTGCTAGAGGCCCTGCGTGCCCAGGGCGTATCCTGCTATCTGGCCTCGGGCACTGACGAGCCTTATGTGCTCGACGAGGTGGAGGCGCTGGGAATCACACCCTACTTCGCCGGTATCTACGGCGCGCTGGACGATTACCAGAATTACTCCAAGAGAATGGTCATCGAACGCATCCTCAACGAAAATCACCTCAGTGGCTTCGAGTTGGTGACCTTCGGCGATGGGTTTGTGGAGATCGAGGACACCAAGGCTGCGGGCGGCATCGCCGTGGGCGTGGCCTCCAACGAGGCCACCCGCTGTGGGATCAACGAGTGGAAGCGGAGACGGCTTATCGAAGCGGGAGCCGACATCATTATCCCTGATTTTCGTGAGCATCAACGTTTGATGGCCTATCTCTGGGAAGCAAGTACATAAAGAGGAGATGCAGAGCCCATGATCGAGCTCGAGATCGAGAATCACCTGCCTGATCGCGCCGCGTCCACTCTGAACAGTGTTGCTGAGATGGAGTATTTCGGGCAGCGCGTCAGAGAGGCCCACCGTGAACGCGTGGATTATGAGAACCTGGACGCTGTTCGCTTCGAGTCGGTCTTCTATGAGGACCAACTAAGCCTGTTTTCTGCAGTTTGGCTGATTAAGGCAGGCCAAGCCCTTTGTTAAGCTCAGGACAGGCGTCCTGAGTGTCGCGAAGCGGCGTATCGAAGCCTGTCCTGAGCCCGATGAAAAAGTAAGGAGATCAGCATGCCCTATTCTCTCTTCGACCGCAGTCGCCTCTGACTTAAACCCCTCGCCGACGTGCTGCCTCTCGACGCCCCCGGCCTGGCTCAGGTCGCCCAGCGTGTGGCAGAGGCACATCGAGCCGGAACTCCGGTCATCCTGATGATGGGCGCCCACGTCATCAAGCAGGGCTTGTCGCGCTTCGTGATTGACCTGATGGAGCGAGGGTTCATCACCCACGTGGGCATGAACGGCGCCGGCCCCATCCACGACTTCGCACTGGCCCTCATCGGGGCGACCACCGAGAGCGTGGCCCGCTATATCCGAGAGGGACAGTTCAGGCTCTGGCAGGAAACGGGTCGGATCGCTGTTTGATCCGCTCATCCTGCCCATCCGCTGTTCTTATTTGGAGAATTCGCTGAGAAAGGGTATAATACTTGCCAAACCTTGCAAAGGAGAGGAGCGACGGTGAGAATTCTGGTGACCGGTGGCGCAGGCTTTATCGGCTCGCATGTGGTGGATGCGCTGATTGAACGAGGGCACGAGGTAGCAGTGGTGGACGACCTCTCCACGGGCAAGCGGGAGCACCTCAACCCCCAGGCGAATTTCTATCACCTCGACATTCGCGATGCCCAGGGCCTCGACGAGGTCTTCGCCGCCGAGCGGCCTGAGATCGTGAACCACCAGGCAGCGCGGGCCAACGTGCGGGAGTCCATGGAGAAGCCTGTCCTCTACGCCGAGGTCAACGTCATTGGCTCGCTGAACCTGCTGGAGCTGAGCCGCAAGTACGAGGTCGCGAAGTTTATCTACGCCTCCACCGGCGGGGCCGTCTACGGCGAGCCGGAGTACCTTCCTGCTGATGAAGGTCATCCTATCAACCCTCTTGACCCCTACGGAGCCAGCAAGCACTTCGTGGAGCATTATCTCTACCTCTACAACGCCAACTATGGCCTACGCTACACTGCCTTGCGCTACCCCAATGTCTACGGCCCCCGGCAGGATCCCCACGGCGAGGCGGGAGTGGTGGCTATCTTCACCGGCCAGATGCTCCAGGGTGGCCAGCCGGTTATCAACGGCAGTGGCGAGCAAGAGCGGGACTTCGTCTACGTGGGCGACATCGCGGAGGCCAACATCCAGGCCATGGAAAGGGGCGACAACCAGATTTACAACCTGGGATGGGGAGTTGGAACCTCGGTAAATGATATCTTCGCCAGGCTGAAGGAGATCACCGGCTACAAGGGCGAGGCTGTCCACGGGCCTCCCAAGCTGGGCGAGGTCTTCAAGATCTATCTGGATGCCAGCAAGGCTCGACGTGAGTTAGGTTGGGAGCCTCAGGTTGGGTTGGAGGAGGGACTGAGGAAGACAGTGGAGTACTTCAAGACAAGGGCAATTAGTTGACAATTCAGGTGGATATATGGTAGGAACACAATGCGCGTAGGGATCAATGCCTTCTTCTTAGAGCGTCCTGAGACGGGCAGCGGCCAGTACACGCACCACTTGTTGAAGGCATTGGCGAAAGCCGACCCAACAAACGAATACGTTTTGATCAACCCAACCTCCAAAATCCGCAATCCGCAATTCGTGGAGAGCGTAGTTGAACCATCCGCATTGCGTAATTTATGGAAGCTTTGGTTCGAGCAAATGTCTTTCCCCCTCGCCTGCCGCCACCTGGACCTGGCCCACGTCCCCTACTTCGCCCCACCTCTGTTCCCGACCGTGCCGACAGTGGTCACCATCCACGACCTCATCCCCCTCATCCTGCCTGCCTACCGCGGCTCCCTTCTGGTCCGCTTGTACACTCAGTTGGTAGCCGTTGCGTCCCGCAGAGCCAAGGCCATCATCACCGTTTCCCAGGCTTCCCAGAGGGATATCGTGCATCACCTGCACGTCCCGCCGGAGCGGGTCTACGTCACCTACGAGGCCGCTGGCGAGGCTTTCCAGCCCGTGGAGGATGAGACACAATTGGCCGCCATCCGCCAGAAGTATGGCCTGCCAGAGCGCTACCTGCTCTACCTGGGCGGGTTCGATCAGCGCAAGAACGTCCCTGTCTTGCTCAAGGCCTTTGCGTTGCTGGCGAGGAGACAGCCGCAGGTCAGGCTGGTCATTGCAGGCCAGGTGCCCGCGCGGGATAGCCCTCTGTTTCCAGACCCACGCTGCTTGACAGGAAAATTAGGGTTGGATGATAAGGTAGTCTTCACCGGCTGGGTGCCCGAGGAGGATAAGCCGGCTCTATTGAGCGGAGCAACGGCTTTCGTTTTCCCCTCGCTTTACGAGGGGTTTGGCTTGCCAGCGATAGAAGCTCTGGCCTGTGGCACCCCTGTTATCGCCTCCAACCGCACGTCGCTGCCGGAGGTGGTGGGCGACGGAGGGATTCTGGTAGAGCCCACGGACGCGGAAGCCCTGGCTGAGGCCATGGAGTTGCTCCTGGTTGACGAAGCTCTCAGGGGCGAATGGCGGCAAAAAGCCCTGGTCCAGGCAGCTAGGTTCAGTTGGGAGCAAACGGCCCAGGACACGTTGGCGGTCTATCGAAAGGTGGTTGGTTGCTAAGTGAGCAATCTACAATCCGCAATCCGAAATCCGAAATCGTTGCTCCTGGGCCTTAGCCTGGGGCTGTACCTGAGCCGAGTCATCGCCGAAGCAACGATGACCGCCTGGCCCTGGCCAGCCTCGCTAGCTCTGATCATGGCGTGCAGTGTGGCCGGAGTGGCCCTAACCGCTCTGGGGCATCACCGCAATCTGCGGCTAGCACCCCTGGCAACACTGTACGCCTACGTCTTGTACCCCCGCATTGAGCCTGCTCTGGCCTGGTCAGTGGCCTTCGTGGCGGTGACAGCCCTGCTCCTCGCCAATGTGAAGGTCAAAAGACCCCTCCTTGTAGATGCAATCGTATTTGTCCTGAGCCTCGGCCTGTACGTGCACACCCTGGCCCCCACTGTCCTGCCATCCAACAGCGGCGAGTTCCAATTCGTAGCCCATATCCTGGGAATTGCCCACCCGCCTGGATACCCCCTCTACACCATGCTGGGCAAGCTCTTCACTCTGATCCCCGTGGGCGATATCGCCTACAGGCTCAACCTGATGTCCGCTTTCTTCGCTGCTCTGACCCTGGCCCTGGTGAGCCGCACCGTGCGACGGATCACTGGCTCCGCCCTGGCGGGCGTGGTGGGCGCTTTGGCCCTGGGCATGTCCACCACCTTCTGGGCCCAGGCCACCACCGCCAACGTCCGCAGCCTGACAGCTTTTTTCACCGCTCTCATGCTGTTCGCCCTTGTTAGCTATGCTAAAGAAGGCTCACCCTCCTCCAACCCCTCCCTCACAGGGAGGGGAGCTCAGACTCCTCCCCCCAGTAGGGGGAGGCCGGGAGGGGGTGGGTTCTGCGACAGGGAAGCCTACCTAACTCTGTTCGCTCTGGCTTTCGGGCTGGGAATCACCCACCACGGCTCTTTGGTTTTCTTAGCCATTCCCTTAACCGCGTTTCTACTGGTCACCGACATCTCGCTATTTACCAGGGTGCACTCCCTCCTGAAGCCTGCCCTCGCTTTCCTCCTCTCGCTGAGCGTGCTCCTTTATCTTCCCATCCGAGGGATCACGGGCACCCCCTTCGGCCCGCCCAACATCGCCACTCCGACGGGATTCCTGAACCACATCCTGGCCCGAGGGTTTCGCGGCGATATGTTCTACTTCGCCCGGTCCGGCCTCCTGCTGGAGCGGTTCAAGGTGTTGGGTAACATCCTGGGGTTCCAGTTTGGCCTGGGGTTGCTGGTCATGGCCGCACTGGGCGCCCTGATCATGCTGGCCGAGGACTGGCGGCTTCTGCTCCTCTGCGGCGGGGCCATAGCCG
>CAZRSI010000059.1:0-13031 GCA_964602575.1 uncultured Anaerolineae bacterium | reverse complement strand
TCTACATTCAAACCGACAATTTGAGCGAAAAGAAGGTTTTGGACAGAGTTCTCGATTTCCTGAGAGGTGGAGAGTCATGAACATCGAGGATTACCGGTTCGGCAGGATCGCAATTGATGGCAAAATCTACACATCTGATGTCATTGTTTTCCCCGACCGCGTCAAGGATGGCTGGTGGCGAAACGAGGGCCACAAGCTATGCCCGGCCGATCTGTGGGAGGTTGTTCAGGAGAAGCCAGAAGTGCTGGTGGTGGGCACCGGCCACGCAGGCTTAATGCGGGTGTTGCCGGAAACGGAGGAGTACCTGCAGCGGCATGGCATCAGGTTGGTGGTTGAGAGAACCGCTCAGGCCTGCCAGACCTTCAACCAACTCTCTCGCTCGGGCGAGAAAGTTGTGGCTGCTCTTCACTTGACTTGTTGAATGAGCCCAGTCCTGTCGCCTTTTTGTTTTTGCTCATTTGACAGATCAGCGGCTATGGGCTATAATCTATTTCGTTTGCCACCGCAGCACATTAAAACCAGGGAGAACTGAATTTGAAACAAAGAGACATCGCCTTACTTATAGGAGTTATCATCCTGGCTCTGATAGCCATCTGGGTGGATTTGCCAAATAATCCGGGCATTCACATCCACCTGGGCCCGATTAACATTGACAAGGACATCAAGGTGCACCAGGGACTGGACTTGCAGGGAGGAATGCAAGTGCTCCTGGAGGCAGATCTGCCAGAGGGCCAGGAGGTTGATCCTGGCGCCATGGAGGCAGCCACGGTCATTGTCAAGAACCGTGTTGACGCCCTGGGTGTGGCCGAACCCTTGGTGCAATCGCAGGGCGAAAGGCGGATCATCGTTGAGCTGCCCGGGGTAAAAGACCCCGAGCTAGCCATCGCCACCATCCGTGAGACCGGACTCCTGGAGTTCGTTGATGCGGGCAGCACGTTTTTGCCTCCTGATACCGTGGTCACCACCGATTTCGGTGGAGCGGTTGCGCCCAGTGAGGAGGTGACCTCCACGGCGGAGATCACAAGCACGACCGCCGTCACTCCTACTGTATCGCCCACTCCCGAACGGGTGTACCACACGGTAATGACGGGCAGGGAACTGGACACGGTCAACGTTGCCCTGGATCAGTACGGCAAGCCGGAGATTCAATTCACCCTGAAACCTACCGGGGCCGCCACTTTCGGTGAGTTCACTAGCAAGAATGTGGGGAAATTCCTGTGTATTGTGCTGGACAAGCGAGTCATCTCCTGCCCCCGAATTCAGACCGCCATCACCGAGGGCCGGGCTCGGATCACTGGCGATTTCACTCTGGAAGAAGCGCGAAGCCTGGCCATCCAGTTGCGTTACGGTGCTCTGCCAGTACCCCTGAGGGTGGAAACAACTCGTTCCATTGGCCCAACCCTGGGGCAAGACTCCGTCCAGAGGAGCATTAGGGCAGGTGCCATAGGCTTGGCTATCGTCCTCTTCTTCATGCTGGTCTACTATCGTCTGCCAGGCTCTTTGGCCGACCTGGCGCTGATTATCTACGCTTTGCTGAACTTCGCGCTTTTCAAGCTGATCCCGGTCACCCTGACCCTGCCTGGTATCACTGGCTTCCTCCTATCCACCGGCATGGCTGTGGATGCCAATATCCTGATCTTCGAGCGTATGAAAGAGGAACTGCGTTGGGGGCGGAGCTTGGCCGCAGCTATCAACGCTGGCTTCGATCGGGCCTGGACTTCCATTCGGGACTCAAACCTCTCCACCATTATCACTTGCGTTATCCTCTATTGGTTTGGGTCCAATTTCGGCGCCAGCGTGGTCAAAGGCTTTGCTATCACTCTGTTCATTGGTGTGGTAATCAGCATGTTCACCGCCGTCACCGTCACCCGCACCTTCATCCGCTTCGTCTTCAAGATGTTCGGAGAGAAAATAGAGGGGCGAAAGTGGCTTCTAGGAGTCTAGCATCCAGGTGTCTAAGCATTGCCTTTCACTAAGGCGTTGGGGCGCTTTGCCGCTGTAACGCCGGTCAAGGGGGGTTTATGTTCAACATAATAGAGAGACGTGGTTGGTACTTCCTTATTTCGGCTATAGTTATTGGTGCCGGTTTGATCGCCATGATTTACTCCACTGTCCAGTATGGCGCGCCGGTGCGTCTCAGCATTGATTTCACTGGGGGCGCTTTCTGGGAACTGGAGTTCGAGCAGCCTGTGCAACCCGGAGAGGTGCGCCAGGTCTTCGCGGACAGAGGCTACACCGACACTATGGTGCAGACCACAGCCGATGGGCGCACAGTCTTGATTCGCTCCGATTTCCTCGAATCGGAAACCAAGGCGGAAATCGAATCCGAGTTGGAGGAAAAGTGCGGGGCACTGAAGGAACTACGGTTCGAGTCGGTAGGCCCTGCTATTGGCGGAGAGGTAACCAGGGCGGCAAGTTTGGCCGTGGTCACGGCGGCCCTCGTCATCCTGGGCTTCATCGTGGTAGCCTTTCGGCGGGTGCCCAAGGCCTTTCGCTATGGTGCCTGTGCCACCGCCTCTTTGATCCACGATATCCTTGTGGCTATGGGCTTCTTCTCTATCATGGGACTCATCCGAGGTTGGCAGGTGGATTCCCTCTTCCTTACCGCCATCCTCACGGTCATCGGCTTCTCGGTGCAGGACACCATCGTGGTTTTCGACCGCATCCGCGAGAACATCCCCAAGCGGCGAGGCGAACCCTTCGAGATGGTGGTCAACCGCAGTATCCTGGAGACCATTCACCGCTCCCTGGCGACGCAGCTCAACGCCATCTTTATCATGATCGCCATCCTCCTCTTCGGAGGAGCGACGGTGAAGCAGTTCATCGCCACGTTGTTAGTTGGGATGCTCAGCGGCACCTACTCATCCATCTTCACCGCCGTGCCGCTGCTGGTGGTTTGGGAGAAGGGCGATGTGGGCCGGTTGTTCCGCCGTCTGCGGGGGCAAAAGGCAACAGCGTAGGATACCGACACGGGGTTGGGGAGAATCTCAACCCCGTTTTGTTTAGAACACTGATGGGCAGGATTTACGGATCAGGATAATCCGCTAATCCTGCCCATCAGCGTTCTTTGACGCCCAAGGCTTTATGTGCTATGATAGAGGTGAGGGGAGATGAAGTATGGGTCTGATTGTAATTCGCTACGGCGAAATCGGTCTGAAGGGCAAGAACAGGTGGTATTTCGTTAAGCGGCTGCGCAAGAACATCCGCGATTGCCTGAAGAAAAACGGCTTATCGGGCGAGGTGCGCAGCGTTGGTCAGCGGGTCTACGTGCAGGTCGAGGAGGTGGAGCGAGCCGTGGACAAGCTGAGGGATGTCTTCGGCGTGGTTTCTCTGAGCCCGGCCCAGGAGATTCCGGCCGACATCGAGGCCATCAAGGCCGAGGCCTTGAGGACGGCCCAGAGTGCTGGCCTGGATGAAAATCGCACTTTCCGGGTGGACAGTCGCCGGGCCGACAAGTCCTTCCCCCTCATCTCGCCTGAGATCAATCGCTTGGTCGGCGCTCATGTCCAGGAGGCCACCGGTGCGCGGGTGGATCTCTCAGACGAGGCTGAGCTCACTATTGGGGTGGAGGTGCGCCGGGGCCACGCATTTGTCTACGGCCAGACGGTGGCCGGGCACGGGGGATTGCCTCTGGGCACCCAGGGCCGGGTGGTGGCCTTGATGTCCGGCGGCATTGATTCCCCGGTGGCTGCCTGGCTGATGATGAGACGGGGGTGCGGGGTGATCCCCATTCACTTCCGCCAGAGCGAAGAGGAGTTGGCTAAGTTCTTGGATAACTGTGAGGTGTTGTCTCGCTACGCCTACGGCTGGGACATCCGCCCCATCGTGCTGGATCACGAGGAGGTCTTCGGCGAGACCTACGAGAGGCTCCGGCGCATCGGCGCGGAACGCTGGGCCTGCATCTTCTGTAAGAGGGCACTGCTCCGAAAGGCCTGTGAGATTGCCGACCGACACAAGGCCAAGGCCCTGGTCACGGGGGATTCGCTGGGCCAGGTGGCCAGCCAGACCCTGGATAACCTGGAGGTCATTTCCTACGGCATCGAGAAGCCCATTTTGCGCCCCCTCATTGGCCTGGACAAGACGGAGATCACCGCCCTGGCGCGGCGCATCGGCACCTTCGAGGTCTCCACCCGTGAGGCCAGGGTTTGTCCCTACCTGCCGCCCGATCCACTGACCAAGGCCAGCTTGCCAAAGCTGAAGGCTGTTTTGGAGAAATTGGAGGTTAGAAGTTAGGGATGGGAAAGGTCAAAGAACCGTTACCGGTGAAGTTGATAGCCAGCGTGTTTACAGCCAGGATGGAGCTTCTGGAGGAGGCCAAGGCTCGGCTGAGTCAGGAATTCGGCCCTATTGACTACGAGAGCGAGCTCCTGCCGTTTGATCATACCGACTACTACGCACCGGAGTTCGGGGAGAATCTGAAGCGGAGGTTTATAGCCTTCGAGGAGCTGGTGCACCCGGGCAGGCTGGCGGAGATCAAGCTGCTGAGCAACGCTCTGGAAATGGAATGGACGGTGGAAGGGAAGCGGCAAGTCAACATTGACCCCGGCTACGTTTCCCACTCCAAGCTGGTTTTGGCTACCACCAAGAACCACGCTCACCGCATCTATCTGGGCCAAGGCATCTATGCTGAGGTGACCTTGCACTTTCGCCACGGCACCTTCCAGCCCTGGCCATGGACCTACCCCGACTACGCCAGCCCGCCCCTCATCGCCATCTTCAATCACATCCGGGGTATTTACGTGAAACAGTGTCGTCAAACGTCATGCGTCAAACGCGACGGTAATTGACGTTTGACGTTTCCGCGTTTGACGGAGCTACTCCTTCGCCAGCAGTTGCACCTGCGAGACCATGCTCTGGTAGTCGTGGCCTGAGGCGTAGATGCGGATAGACTTGATGAAAGCGGGCTTGACGTCGCGCAGCTCCTCCATCAAATTGGGCGACTCATAGGGGTACCACACGTAGCGGGGGATCTTCTCGCCGTTGATGATGGGCCAACCTTCAATGGGGTCTTTGAAATAGAACCCGTGGGTCCAGAAGTTGTCGTTACCGTTGATGTCCTTGTAGTCTACACGGACGATAATGGGAAACTCGGAGCTCAACGTGCCTCCGCCTGGCAGGCTTTGGTCCAGCAGTCTGACCGAGAGCTGTAGCTGTAAGAAAGTGAAGTCGCGCACATCTTTGTTGATGACCTGGAGGATTCCTGTCTCAGCATGGTTGCGGGCCTTGCCCATGCGCCAGAAACGCACGGCCTGGCGATCTCCGAAGGTAATGATTTCCGCTTTGCCACTGACTTCTTTGGGATCGATCTGCTCATGATAAGCTTTCCAGCCCACTGTCAGTGGTTGCTTGAAGTCACCGTTGACGATGAGGTCTCGTTCGGCTGGCAGGGGGCCCACTGGCTCCCTGCCGATCTCCACAATGGTTCTCTCCCCCCGTTCCAGTTCCACTACCTTCCCCATGGCCATAACCCTGGCATAGCCATCGCGCACAGTCAGGTGTAATTCCTCGGTGCTCACCTCGAGGGAGTAGTTCCCATCCTCCCTCAGTTCGACGGCCGCATGGGGGGTTTGCACCCGAAAGTCCAGGGAGGAGTGCGTGGACGGCGCCACCCCGATCCTGACCCTTCCCCCCAGCATTTCTAGAGTAATGACATTGGGTTTAGAACTGAGGGCGAACTTGGGCGACTGCGTCTTGTGGATGATCACCTGGGTCTTATTGTAGAGGTGCAGGGTGCTATTCTCAAAGAACTCTACGAAAGCCTGCGATGTGGCATCGGTTATGATGGTGGATCCCTCCGTCACATCGTCCCTGGTGCTGGTGACGGCTACAGGGGCGATTGTGTTGGGCTCCTGCACCACCACCGTACCCCCGATGGCTGTCAGGGAGGTTTTGTGGACCTGGGTGGCATTGGTAAGATACCAGCGGATGCCGAGGGGGATGCCCGCTGCCAGGGAGCAGAAGATGGCGAAGGAAATGGAAAGGACTATCCAGGCTATGCGCTCAGGGTTTTTTCTCAGGCTCATATCATCTCCATAACCAGATCAATCTGACCCTTCTCTCATCCAGCCGATTCAGCCCTGCTTCGCGGGCCAGGCGCACTGCTTCCTCATACTCTGCAGAGGTGATGCGGCGGTTCAGAGGAGGCAGTTCGTGGGCCTTGTAGCAGGGGCGATACTGGTCCATGATGTTGAGGTATGTGTTTTTGGATACCTCCTCGGCCAGGAATTTGACGATTTCCGCCGTGCCAGCTAATCCCTCGGGAAGCACCAGGTGGCGCACCAGCAGCCCCCGCAGAGCTATGCCCCGTTCGTCCATAACCAAATCTCCTACCTGGCGGTGCATCTCTTTCACCGCCGCCTGGTTGATGGCTGGGTAGTTTTTCACCTTGGAGTAGCGCAGAGCGATATCGGCGTTGGCGTACTTCATGTCGGGCATGTAGATGTCGAAAACGCCGTCCAGCAAGGCCAGGGTCTTGAGGGAATCGTAGCCGCCGGTGTTGTAGACCAGGGGCAGGCGCAGGCCAGCTTCGGCGGCGATGAGCACTCCGGCCAGGATCTGGGGCACCACGTGAGTGGGGGAGACGAAGTTGATGTTGTGGCAGCCCATGGCTTGCAGGCGCAGCATCATGGTTGCCAGTTCCTCGGGCTCCACTTCGCGCCCGTGGCCCAGTTGGCTGATCTCGTAGTTCTGGCAGTACTGGCAGTTGAGGTTGCACCAGGAGAAGAAGATCGTCCCCGATCCGCCTCTGCCCACCAGGGGTGCTTCCTCGCCGAAGTGGGGGTTATAGCTGGAGACCACAGCTCGCTCCCCCGTGCGGCACACCGCGCCCTTGGCGCTCTCCCTGCGGTTCACGCCGCACTCCCTGGGGCAGATATCGCACGCCTCCAGCCGTTTATACGCCTCCTTCACCCGCTCCTTCAGTTCGCCGGAGCGGAGGAGGTTGAGGTATGCGGGTTGGAAGTTATTCATCGTCACTCTACCTGTTTGTAGGTTTCAGGATATGGGCATCCTCAAAGCCCCGCCGTATCCTCTCCACAACGACTTCTTCGTAAACCGCGCGAGGGAATTGTACCTGGCCGTAAAGTTGTTTGAGCAGGTGGAGCAGGTTTAATTTGGCAAGAGCCATCAGAGGTAATTCTGTGATTCACGATTTTGCCAATAAATTGGGAGTCATGGCCCGGGGCAGCTCACACCAGGGCCACGTAACAAACCAGCGAGAGGTCATCCTCGCTCAAATCCGGCACTTCGGGCCGTTCCGGATGGCTTACAGGATTATCATGGACAAAGGCTTGCAGTGCACTAAGGAGTGCCGGGCTGTTATCACGGTTGGCCTGCCAGATTTTGCGCAGCCGTCGCAGGTAGGGGTCGGGGAGGGGCTCGGCGAAGTAGGTCAATAGTTCCTCGACAACCTCGTCCCTTCGGCGGGTCTTGAGCCAGTTGAGAATGTGGTTCTGCGGCGCTTTGAGCCTCGGGATCTTGACCCGTGCCTGCCGAAGTCGGCCCACCACGTGCCGCTTGGCCTGCCCGATGATGGGGTAGACGTCGAAGTTGGGCTCGACGGCTGGCTCGTTCTCCGAACAGCGCACCAGCCGGATGACCTCCAGTTTGCGCTCTAGGAAGCGGTGAGCGGCCAGGTCGTAGAACAGCCAGAAGTGCTGGCTGCCTCCCTTGAGATGCACGAACAGTCCGCGCCGACCGTCGGGTGCTTTCTTCCCCGTGCCCACGCCGGGTGGCAGCGCTTTGAGCCTTTCCTCGCCCACCCGCTTCAGGAAGTCCAAGAGCTCCTGTTGCAGGAACTCGCCCAAATCGAGTTCCGAGAAGGATTCCAGTTCACTCCAGATGGTCTGGTCCGCCTGGGCGATGCGGCGCAGGGCGTTGAAGTCCTGAGGGGTGGGCAGTTCCCCCAACACTGGAGCGTCCAGCAGGCCGGCCCGGTTGATGGCCTCCAGTCGGTCACGCAGCCGCTGCATCAGCCTCAGGAGAGATTCCAGCGCGTCCTCAGGAATAAAGTTGTAGCTGTGTACCACGTCGTACTCGGAGCCGATGCGGTCAATGCGCCCCGCCCGCTGTACCATGCGCACTGGGTTCCAGTGCAGGTCGTAGTTGACCACGGTGTCGGCGTCCTGCAGGTTTTGGCCCTCGGAGAGGACATCGGTGCTGATGAGCAGGTCAATCTCCCGTTCGGTGCCGCGCACCTCCAGATGGCTATGGGCCTTGGGAGCGAAGCGGATGATGCGGTTCTTGCGCTCCTGGGGCTTGATCCCGCTGTCGGTGATGCTCAACCGCGTATGGCCCAGATCCTGCAGAAAAGCCTCGTCCTCGCGCAGCTCTCGGTACAGGTAACGGGCCGTATCTTTAAAGTAGGTGAAGACGACGACTTTCTTGCCGCGAAGCTCCCCGGTCAACAAACTTTTGAGAGCCGCCAGTTTATCATCCTCGGCGGCTGTCAGTGGCTCCAACTTATGGCACACTTCTTGCAATGCCTGAATATCCTGGGCGACTGCCGTCTCAATGGCATCCAGGTCGTAACCGCTCGGGTCTACCTCGGGAAGCTCCGCCAGCACCTCGGCGATGAGGGTTTGGACCTTCTCATCGGCCTCCTCCCACTCCACGTCCGTGTCCTCGCCAGCCATGCGCCTGACGATGCTTTCGATGCGGCGGAAGGATGCCGCGTCCAACAGCCGGCCGGCTCGCAGTTGTTCCAGGAACCGTTGTTGGAAACGTCTTTGTCGATCCAGGCTGATCCGCAGTGCGGCCACCGAGGACTCCAACCGCTTCAGGTAAAGGGTCTTGAGGATTTGCACCAGCGATGCCTGGCGTCCCAAGGTCATGGCCAGGGATTGAGCCTCTTTGGGCCCCAACCCTGTCTCCCGGAGAATCTCGGTCAGCCGTTCCCAGAGACCTAATCGTTCGCCCAGCAGGCCCTTGCGGTAGAAGTCCAGGTGATAGGGGGCCAGGCGCAGTCCCTCGATGAGTTGGGCGACCTCAGCGTAGAGCCCCTCGTAGGTCGCTTCCAGATTGTAGCGCACAGTGTGCAGCCGGCGTTCCGGAAAACGGATGCGCTGGCCGTCTATCTCCGCCTCGGGGTAGTTGCGCCGGATGAACTCTCGGCTACGCCGCACGGCGATGGCCTCCAGCAGGTCGTGGAGCGTCTCCCGGTTCTGCTGTGCCTGGGCGAAGTAACCGCGCAGGCTGGGGATGCCCAGGCCGGCCAGGTAGTCATCTCGGTCGCCGGTGATTAGCCGCACCTGCTGGTAGAGGTCGAAGACGCTGGTGTTGATGGGGGTGGCGGTCATCAGGACAAGCTTCTTGCGCTTGCCGGTGCGAAGCAGCCGGGATAAGTTGTCGTAGCGGTTGGTCGAAGGGTTACGGAAATTATGGGATTCATCCACGATGACAAGGTCAGCGTCGGCGTAGTCCTCCAGCGGGAAATCGCGCTGGCTGACCCGCTCCTGGGATTCCACGTGAGCGTGGATGCGGTAAACGTCGAGTTTGGGCTTCCACCAGATGTCCCGTAGTTGGGCTGGGCAAACGACCAAGGCTTTCTGTCGCAATTGGTAGGCGTAGTCGTCGAGGAGCCGTAGGGCCAGGTAGGTCTTGCCATAGCCCACCGGGTCGGTGATGAGGACGCCGCCGTAGGCCTCCAAGATACCCTTGGCGGTGAGGTATCCATCATGCTGGAAGTCGGCCAGCAGGATGGGGCTAGGGCGCTCATCGGTAGGGGCCAGGTCGCTTCCCAGCCGGTCGGCCAGGGCTTCGTAAAGGGCCTTGATGTAGATGAGATAGGGGGAATGCAGAGCTGTGGCCTGGGTGTAGAGTTCGATCAGCGTCGTTTTGTAATCCTCGGCCTCGGCCCAGAAGCGGTCGAACCAGGCAGCGAACTCTCGGGCGACAGCAGCCTGCTTTTGAGCCATGTTGAGCTCTGTGTTGCCGGTGAGGCCGGCGGTGGTGAAGTTGGACGAGCCGACGATGGCGATGGTGCCGAAGGGGGGCACGCCGTCGAGGATGTAGGCCTTGGCGTGGAAGAAGCGGCTGGGGTAGAGGCGAACCTCCACGCGATCCTGGCGCAAGAAGTCTAGGAAATCACGCACGCGCTCGTGGTCGGCGCGGCGGCCGGTAGCCATGGTCTCATGCAGGTCCGCTTCCACTGCCTCGGTCAGTTCTTCCACCAGAGGCGGTGTCTCGGGGCTCGTCTTTGTGGTGGACGGCTCTTTGCCTAGCAGGATGCGAACCCGCGATGCCCGCTGCAGGCCCTCGCGTAGCAGGGCGTAGCCGCCCAGGTTGAAGAAGCCGGTGGCGATATGGACGGTCGGTCGCGTTGCCAGGAGTTGGTCGAGGATATAGCTCAGGGTGCGTTCGGGGCTGCTGTTGTCAATGAGGTCGGGAATGGTGAAAGGATGCTGATTTTCAATGGCCATATAGCCGATCCTCCTCAGTGTTGCGCCCGGTTCGGTTTGAATTCTCTCTGTCCAGTTCCCACTTCAGAGGGTTAAGGCGAATGTATTCCCGGATGCGGCGCAGTTCGTCCTCGCTGCGGACGATGTGTTCGTAATAGTTTCGCTGCCAGACAGGGGCGCCCGGTGTCTTGCGGATGCGGTTGACGCGTCGTGCGGTGACCGATTTGAAATTGCCGACGATGGCCCCCAACGAACCGGGCACCACCCCACACGGCCGTAGGGGCGAGGCATTCCCCGAGGGTTGTTTCCTTGATTGCGTTGGTTCGTCAGATGGGATTGCATCGGTTGGCGATGATGATTCCCTGGAATGCCTGGGTCCCGCGTTGGGCGGTGGTAGGGGCGAGGCATTCCCCGAGGGTTGTTTCCTTGATTGCGTTGGTTCGTCAGATGGGATTGCATCGGTTGGCGATGATGATTCCCTGGAATGCCTCGCCCCTACGGGTTTGTCCACAATCCAGATGATGCCGTGCACATGATTGGGCATCACCACGAATTCGTCCAGCCGCACGTGGGGGAAATGGCACGGAATGCGTCGCCACGTCGTTTCCACCATCCGCCGCAGCACCGGATCCTCGAACAGGCATTCACCGTTGTGGGTACAGATGGTGACAAAATATGCCCCTGGGTTGGTGTAATCCCACCCGCGCAGCCGGATGGAACGTCGGTGATGTTTCTCGGAAGTGTAGCTCATCTCACACGCTTACTCTTCTAGAAATAAGGCTATTTGGAATGTCTATGCATCGGTCTCACAATGAAATGGCAAATTATGAAGATGTGTTATAGGCTCATGAAGCTGTTGCATAGAACTCCCTATTCATTAGGCACATAGCGGGTCCACCGCCTTTCCCCCTCCTTGCGCAGTAATCCCATCTTCACTAAATTGGCGGCAATGCGTGTCGCTTCGTGCCGCGAAACGCCGAGAACTTCTCGAATGTCCGTGTTAGTGATCCAGCCTTTCTTGGCCAAGCGTGTTTCGAGAACCTGATACTCTGGAGGGAAGGCCAGGGACTCTTCCTCACCAGGCTCAACGAGTTTGTAGATACGCCCCCCTTTCTTTTGAAGGCGGGCGACCCCCTTTCGAATAAGGTCTTTGATGTCCTGTGACGCGGTGTAAATGTCCACCCCCACTAGTTTCTGATAGGCCCTGCTGGTGAAGGTCCCGTCGTGTTCTCTGGCGTAAGCCAGCAGGCGCTTCTGATTGCCACTCAAGCCCAAGTGCTCGAACTGGCGAAGCCATCTACGTGTTTCCGCACTATAGACAGGGGTGTTGCGCAGCACTACCGTGAAGATCACATCCGCTTCCAGACGGAACTCTGGAGGGTACAGTCCCTCTCCTTCCATGATGTCAAACATGCGGGGGATACCTTCCCCCAACTCGCGCATATAGCCCAGGTCGGTGAGCACGCGCACAATGCGCGGATTGCGCGAAGCGTGAACGCGCTCCCGCTTCCGCAATCGCTCCAAGGTCACCGGCTCCACCAATTCCCCAGGGCTGCGCACTTCCAGCCGGTCGTCGAACATCCACACCTCGATACCTACGCCCTCAAATCCATAGTCCCGATGTGCCACCGCATTGATGATCGCCTCCTGCCAAGCGAAGGTAGGATACTCCAGCCGTTCTTCAAAGAAGAGATCCACCAGCCTCTGGCGTTCGCGGATATGAGGGCGGATGGTTTCAAAGGTTCGCTCGAGCAGGGTCACCAGCGGCGCTTCTATCCACTCGCGCTTAATCACGTTCAATTCGGCTCCATACCGGCGCTCCGTGCCTTCGTATTTCACGAAGTCAATTCCACAGCGGGGGTGCCAGCGTCCCGGATCCTCGCCGAACAGCAGCAATGCGGCCAGAGTCAGCACCAACCGCCCGTTGCGTGATTCGGCCAGCCGATAGCGCAGGAGCAATGCCTCATCCGATAACGCCAGCCCCGTGTGCTCACGCAGCCGCTGCAACAAGTCAAGGTCCAGGTCGGCCAGAGAGGCTTCTGGGACGATGCGCACTTCGGCCACTCGCCGCCGCTTCCCTGCTTTGAGGGCCTCGATTTGCTCAGCAGGGAACGGCTGGTTTTGGTCACCTACGCGCAGCAGGTAGCGCCCGTCGGTCAGTTGGTGCGCTTCGGGGCTCCAGTCCACCTCAAATACCAGCAAACGTACTCCGTGCACGGTTGGTGTCTCTATGTGGGCGCGCAGAGGCGGACGGACCAGGTTCCTCGGTGCCTCTCGCAGCACGTTCAATCGGTCCTCGGGATAGTCCACTCCTGTAGGCGTGCCGTCATCCTCCACGCCGACCACCACGGTGCCACCATCGGCGTTGGCCATGGCCGAAAGGGTCTCGGCGATGTCCCTGGCCACAGAGCGCACATCCCGCCGCCGCACGCGCCCGCCAGAGCGGTCATAGCAACTCTTGCGCTCGAGGAACTGTCCTTCTGGGTTGCACAACAGCCAGTCCCACTGATTCACGTTGATTTGATGCCTCCTGCACCGGCTAAAGCCTCAACTCCGGTCCTATTGAGTGGAACTCGCTTGCGCCCCTTCACCGCGGTGCGGGAGTCGAGCCTTTAGGCGATACATCAAAAGTCG
>CAZRSI010000058.1:5097-13094 GCA_964602575.1 uncultured Anaerolineae bacterium | reverse complement strand
ATTTTCACCCCCGCGCTGGCCCCGATGCGTGTGGCGCCGGCCTTTATCATCTGTCTGGCAGCCTCGAAGGTCCTGATCCCTCCCGCCGCCTTGACGCCCATTTTCGGCCCCACCACCCGCCGCATTAGAGCCACGTCTTCGACCGTGGCCCCGCCTGGGCCAAAGCCAGTCGAAGTTTTGACGTAGTCGGCCCCAGCCTCTTTGGCCAACTGGCAGGCCTTGATCTTCTCCTCATCAGTCAATAGGGCGGCCTCGATAATCACTTTGCAGATAGCTTCATTGTTATGGCAGGTACGCACCACAGTGGCGATATCCCGCTTCACCAGATCGTAATCCTTGGATTTCAAAGCCCCGATGTTGATGACCATGTCTATTTCGGTGGCTCCGTCTTCGATGGCTTTCTGTGCTTCGTAGGCCTTGACCTCTGTCAGAGTAGCCCCCAAGGGGAAGCCAACCACGGTGCAGACAGCCACTGATGAGCCTTTGAGGAGCTGAGCTACCAGCTTGACGTTGGCGGGATTAACACACACAGCAGCGAAGCCGTATTTGCGGGCCTCGTGACAGAGTTGAGCTATCTGAGCCTGGGTTGCATCCGGCTTGAGGAGAGTATGATCAATTATGTGAGCGATCTCCGCCACCACATTGGTGGATCCTCTATCGAAGTCCATTTCCTCACTTCCGCAGGAATCGTTTTTCGACGGCCATAATCTTGTTTACCCGGCGTTCATGCCGTCCACCAGTGAATTCCGTTTCCAGCCATGCTTTCACTATCTGCTTGGCCAGGTTCTCCCCGATGAGGCGACCGCCGAGTGTCAGCGCATTGGCATCGTTGTGTTTGCGGGCATTCACCGCAGTAGTCCACGGATTCGGCGCTGAAGGTGCCGCAATCTTTTACAGCGTAGCCCAATTCCTGGAGATAGGTCTGAAGGGCTCCCTTCAGGGCGAAGCCCCCGTGGTCAGCACCCAAGGCCACCACGATTCTGCCTCCAGGGGAGGGGACTCATTGCTACTTGAAGTACGAACTGGGACTGGTTCTGGGCAGAGAGAGATCCTTCTTTCCAGGGCCAATTCGCGAGCGCGAGGGGTAACGATGGCCTCGGCCGGGAAGTGCAGTTCACCGCCAGAGGGGAGGGCTTCCACGTCTTCTTCCGTGATCAAAGGACGCTTCGTCGCGCTAGGTGAGAGTGGAGTTTGGGGCTCACTGATTTCGCTCATGCCAAGGGTGCGCAACAGTACCCGGCGTACTATGTTCCTTATTTCCTCTCCCTGCACTCTCATGTCAGTGTTCCCCAACATGGGAGGTAAAGGGGGTATCCTTCAAACTCCCCTAGCTTCGCTGCACAAGCCCAATTGGGCAATGCAATCAATCCGGGGCAGAATAAGAGTAGTGGGGCACAAAGCCCCAATAGTTTGGAGGCCAATACGAGATCCATGCTTTGCCTATGATATCGTCTCTGGGTACAGGCCCCCAATTGTGGGAATCGCTGGAACTATTGCGGTTGTCTCCCAGGACGAAATACTCATCTGGCCCCATGACCTGAGGCCCCCATGCGTAATTGCCCTCGTGGACTGTGTAAGGTTCCTCGAGCTCCTCGTCATTGATAAAGATATGCTCTCCCTTGATCTCTACCTTTTCCCCCGGCAGCCCAATGACTCGCTTGATGAAATCTCGCCTGGGGTTTCTAGGGTAGTGGAAAACCACGATATCCCCTCGCTGGGGAGAGCGAAAGTAGTAGACAAGTTTGTTGACGATCAGATATTGCCCGTCGTGGAGGTTCGGCTCCATGCTGACCCCTTCTATGCGGAAAGTGTGCACCGCAACGCGCACAACAATAAAGATCAGCAGCATCAGGAGTGCTGTATCCACTATCTCGCGCAAGGCGGATTTGAATCTTTGCTCCTGGCTTTCCCTTCTATCTTGGACTTCTGGCAATTCCTCGAGCAAGCTACTACTCCTCATATTGCATTGCCCTGGAATTATAATACATCTCCAACCAGAAGGCAAACTTGACAAAAGGGCCTATCTGGTTTATGATTATCTAGTGAGTGATACTACCTTGTAGATGGTGCACTCGCTGTAAGTCATTCTAAAAGGAGGCATTGAGATGTCACAGAGATGTGCGTTGCGATACATCTGGCTGATCACGCTGAGTGTAGCCTTGGCCTCCCTCACAGCAACCGGTTGTGCTGGAGTTGAAATCGTTGACCGGGCCCCTGTTTCCCTCAATACAGTCTCCGTTGGTAAGAACACAACCCCTATAGAAGAGCACGATTTGGCCGTGTTGGCCATTGACTTTGACCCCTCCCTGGATGCTACCCAGATCATGGTCAAAGACAAGCGGGCCACTTTGCTAGTAGCAGTGGAGAACGTAGGACTGCAGGCCGAGTACGATGTTAAGGTGAAAGCCAGATTGTCTGACTACGAAGACGAAACACTGATCCTGGAAAAAACTTGCTATATAGATTCAATCGCTCCAGGCCAGATAAAGATAGCTCGGTTCAAGGGCATCTACCGCATTCCCTATCGCTCATCATATCGCTTGAAAGTATGGGTGGTGCCCGTGGATGGTGAAACCGGCCTGGCGAACAACCAAAAAAGTTACGATCTCTACATCAACATACCACAAAGATAACTCGCTTGCTCTCTGGCTTAGCTCAGCTTCCCGCAGATTCGCTTTGCTCTTCCGCTCGCGGTGAGCCTTGGTTCACGACGTCTGGCGCTCTCCAACCTCAGCAGATGGAAAACCGCCCCGCCAGGCTCGTCAGATCCTGGCGGGGGTCGGGGATGGTTCGACTTTGCTCACCACGGGTCTGGCGATCCCCTCAGAGCGAATTTCTATCTACTGAGTCTCGATTCTCCGTTGGAAAAGGTGCAAGTTGAGCGCCGAGCTAAAGCTCGACGCTGAACGGGCAAAGCCCCACTGGCAGGCTTTGCTCTTTCAGCCCAGTGCTTCAGCACTGGGCGCACTGTTTGCACCACCTGGGGTGCTTTTTGGCCTGAGGATCAGCTATGGAGCTCAAGTTAGGTAATGTCCGCAGTTACATTCCCGTCCTGATCATCGCTCTGGTGTTTGGGATCTTGCTGGGGCTGCAGTGGAAATCGCAACCAGCCAGGCCCATGGCCATGCCGGGCGTCGAGGACGAATACGTGAGCCTCGCTATCAAACGCCTGGAAGCGGAGCAGGAGGAACTGAAGGAAAACATCGGACGCCTGAGGGAGCAACTCGACGAACAGCGCCGCCAATTGGCTGCCAACACGGAGATGTTGAAAGAAATCAACGCAGAGTTGGAGCGCCAGAAGATGATGGCAGGCCTGTTGACTGTTAAGGGGCCAGGCGTCCAGGTTATCTTGGATGACAGCAACGTCCGATCGGTGCCGGCAGCGGCAGACTCAACCGATTATCTAATCCACGAATACGATTTGCGAGATGTGGTAAATCTGCTTTGGATGGCCGGGTCTGAGGCCATCGCTATCAATGATGAGCGGATTGTGGCAACCACTTCCATCTATTGCGTGGGCAGTACGATTATGGTCAACGATACCCGCCTGTCTCCTCCCTACCTCATTCAAGCCATCGGCAACCCGGTGGTGCAAAAAGACGTTCTGAATAACCCCGCTTTTCTGGGAGAGATCAAACGGAGAGTTAAGCTCTACGGAGTACAGTTTAGGGTGAGGACGAAGGAGGCGTTGACCGTACCTGCTTACAAAGGGAGTTTCCCTATCCAGTACGCACGATTAGGAGAATGAGCGGGCAGCGCTTAATGAAGGTAATAGGGATATCGAAGACGTGAAGGATCGCTCTGCACAGATCACGTTGACTATATTCAGCTTTTTCTTGGGCTTGCTACTTGTGGCCCAATTTCGCACTCAGCGGGTGACAGAGAAGGCTCTTTCGCCTGTGTCCGGATCCGATCAATTGCTGATAATCACCAGCCTGGTAGAGAACAACGCTCGCTTGCGCCAGGAGATGGAGGCCCTGGAGCAACAGCTTAGTGAGTATCAGCAAATTGCTGGCCGGACAGCGCTGGAAGCTTTGGTAGAGGAGTTGAACAGGATCAGGATCATCAACGGGCTGGTGGAGGTCACAGGGCCCGGCGTGGAGGTAACGATTGAGGGACCTATCAGCGTCTTGGATTTGCAGGACTTGATCAACGAGTTACGCAATGCCGGGGCAGAGGCACTGACTATCAACGGGGAACGGCTGAACCTGTACTCGGTAATTGTCAGCACCGAAGATGGGGTAATGGCCATCAATGGAACTCAGCTCTCGCCGCCCTACGTCTTACAGGCTATCGGCAATTCTCAGACTATGGAGACAGCGTTGCTCAGGAAAGGCGGCCTCATCGCTACCTTGGAGCGACACTACGAGGGCCTATCTGTCAAAGTGGTGAAGCGCGAGCGCATGGTCTTGCCAGTGTGCAAAGGGAGCATTCAGTTCGTGTACGCTTCCCCGGTGAATGAATAAAGGCGACACCCAAATCCTCGGGTGTCGCCTGATCTTGATCGAAGTAGACAAAACTCAGCCAGTCCCACACGTTGCACAACTGCTGGCGCGGCATGCCGCGCAACCGCTGGCACCGCCGAGGGAGCGAGTCCCACCACCGGCCTCCTTGCTGAGGGCAGCGAAGGCGGAAATGGCCCGCGTAGTATTCATTCCCTTGCAGCGCACGCAGGCGATGGGATCATCCGCCTGACTCATCTTGCGCAGGGCCTCGAACTTGATTTTGCAATCAGCACAGTAGTACTCATAAAGAGGCATGGCTCCTTACCTTCTTCTCACTAGTTTTCAATGGACCCAATACTATTTTACTCCCTTTTCCCAATTTGGTCAAGCTGATCAAAAACCAAAGGCTTGCGCAGCGGTTGGGCGCAAGCTGCGACATCTAGGGGGAGAAGAGGAACGAGGGGGCACCCCTCGTACTCCCCAGGCTTTCGCTGCGCACGCCAAAACCAAGGGCTTGCGCAGCAGGTTGGGAGGTGTGGGGAGTGCCCCCCCAATATCCCCTCTTCTCGTCGTCAGTGTGGGGCATTGGCCCATTTAGCCCAGCCCTGAGGAGGAAAAAGGTAACTACTGCTCGCAGCGGACCTTAGTCCGCTGCCTTGCGGCGACGACCAGCGCTCAAAACCGTGAAACATGCGCTTGGCCAGAGTCGCAACAGGTCGACGAGGCCGCTGGACCTTAGTCCAGCGGAAGTGGGCGAGTAGTTACGGAAAAAGTGAAAGTCGGGTTGAGGGGGTACCCCTCAAGCTCCCCAGGCTTCGTTGCGCAAGCCCAAACCAAGGAGGACTGCATTGCGAGAACTCACTGATCGAGCTTTGAACGTAGCTGAGCTAAAGGGCGCAACTTACGCCGATGTCCGAATCGTGCATCGGGAGAACCAGGGCATCGTGGTCAAGAACGGCAAGGTGGAGGCCCTCTCCCACGACGAGGATCGCGGCTTCGGTGTGCGGGTCATCGTAAATGGAGCCTGGGGTTTTGCCTCCAGCTCCCAACTCTCGCTGGAGGAGGTTGAACGGGTTACAGCCCTTGCCGTTGAGATCGCCAAGGCCAGTGCCCTGGTCAAAACCAAGGATGTGGACCTTGGCCCACCCATAATCCACACAGCCACTTATCGCACACCAGTAAAGATAGACCCCTTTCAGGTACCTTTAGAGAAGAAGATCGAACTGCTCATGGCCGCCGATGCGGAGATGCGCCGAGTCCAAGGGGTGAAAGTAGCTCAGTCCAACCTACGGTTCGTGCGCGAGCACAAGGTTTTCGCCAGTTCCGAAGGATCCTTTATCGAGCAGGAGATAATCGAGAGCGGAGGCGGCCTGGAAGCCACAGCCGTGGGGGAGGACGATGTCCAGAAAAGAAGCTATCCCAACTCTTTTGGCCGTCACCAGGGGACAGCCGGATATGAGCTGATTGAGGAGTTGGAGTTGGTGCGCAACGCCCAGCGCATAGGCGAAGAAGCGGTGGCCTTGCTCACCGCCCCGCAATGCCCCAGCATGGTGACCACCCTCATCCTGGGAGCTACTCAGTTGGCTCTCCAAGTGCACGAATCCTGTGGTCATCCTGTGGAGCTGGACCGGGTCTTTGGCACCGAGGCAAGTTATGCTGGCACCAGCTTTCTGACCACGGAGAAGCTGGGAAAGTTCCGCTACGGCTCGGAGATTGTCAACATCACCGCCGATGCCACTATCCCAGGTGGTTTGGGCACCTTCGGTTACGACGATGAGGGGGTTCCGGCCCAGCGGGTGCCCCTCGTACGGGATGGCATCTTCGTCGGCTACCTTACCTCGCGGGAGACAGCAGCGATGCTTGGCCAACAAAGCAACGGCTGTATGCGAGCCGATGGTTGGAATCGCATCCCCCTGATCCGCATGACTAACATCAACCTGGAGCCAGGGGAATGGGACTTCGAGGACCTCATCGCCGACACCGACGAGGGGATCTACATGGAGATGAACAAGAGCTGGAGCATTGACGACAAGCGCCTCAACTTCCAGTTCGGCACCGAGATCGCTTACCAGATCAAGAACGGCAAGTTGGGGCAACTGTACAAGAACGCTACCTACACTGGCATCACTCCGCAGTTCTGGGCCAGTTGCGATGCCATCTGCAACGAGAAGCACTGGAACGTGTGGGGCACGCCCAACTGCGGCAAGGGCCAGCCCCCTCAGATCGCTCACGTGGGTCATGGCACAGCCCCTGCTCGCTTCAGGAATGTGCAGGTGGGTGTGATGAGGTAAAACGAAAGGAGCGAGATGCTAGGCGAGAAAAGAATGCGCGAGATTGCCAAGCAAGTACTCTCGCTGTCCACAGCCGACCAGACGGAGGTGTTGATTATGAGCGAGGACAGCGGGTTGACGCGCTTTGCCAATTCCTATATCCATCAGAACGTGGCCGAGCGAAACGCGATGCTCAAAGTACGGGCCGTAGTGGGCAAGAAGATCGGTGTGGCCTCCTCCAACGACCTCAGCCAGGAGGCCCTGGGGCGAGTGGCCGAGACGGCCTTGACCATCGCCAGTCTCCAGCCAGAGAACCCCGACTTCGTTTCATTGCCCGGCCCATCGCCCGTTGCAGAAGTCGAAGCCTTCGACGAAACCACGGCTGGTTTCGGCCCTCAGGACCGAGCTCGAGCCGTGGAGGTGATCTGTCGGTTGGCGGTGGACAATGGGCTGACTGCATCGGGAGCTTTCACCACCGGTGTCTACGAATTGGCAGTGGCCAACTCTCTGGGCGTCTTCGCATACTATGCCACCACCCTGGCCGACATTAATACCGTCATCATGAGCGACGACAGCGCGGGCTATGCTGCGGCCACAGCCTGGAAAGCGGGGGAGATCAACGCCGAAGCCATAGGCGCTGAGGCTGTAGATAAAGCCTTGAAGAGCCGCCATCCCAGAGAGCTACCACCAGGTCGCTACCCCGTGGTACTGGAGGAATACGCGGTAATGGACATAGTGGACATGCTGGCCCGCCTGGGCTTCGGCGCGCTGGCTGTGCAGGAAGGGCGAAGCTTCATGGCCGGGCACTTTGGAGAGCGCATCATGAGCGAGGCTATCTCCATTTGGGACGACGGCCTCGACCCCACGGGCCTGCCTATGCCCTTCGACTTCGAAGGTGTACCCAAGCAGCGGGTGGATTTGATCAAAGAGGGAGTGGCCAACGCTGTGGTCTACGACTCCTACACAGCCGGCAAAGAAGGGAAAGCCTCCACAGGCCACGGGCTACCTGCCCCGAACACTTTCGGCCCCATTCCCGGCCATATCTTCATGGCGCCTGGCCAGGCGAGCAAGGAGGAGATGCTCACCACGATGGAACGAGGCCTCTTGGTGACTCGTTTCTGGTATACCCGGCCGGTGCATCCCAAGCTGGCCATTGTCACTGGCATGACCCGCGACGGAACTTTTCTCGTCGAAAAGGGCGAGATCGCGTATCCGGTGAAAAACCTGCGCTTCACGCAGAGTTACATAGATGCGCTGGCTAACGTGGAACTGGTGGGCCACG
>CAZRSI010000058.1:0-4997 GCA_964602575.1 uncultured Anaerolineae bacterium | reverse complement strand
GACCAAGGACGGGTAAAATGCGCTGTCTCATCACTGGCGGGGCGGGTTTCATTGGCGCTGCCTTGGCGAATCGTCTGGCCCGGGAAGGTCACCATGTGCGGGTCTTGGATGACCTCAGCGCTGGGGACCCTTCGCGTCTGGATTCCAGGGTGCTTTTCAGCCGGGGCGACGTGAAAGACGTTCCCAAGCTGTGGACATTGCTGCAAGATGTGGACTGTGTCTACCACCTGGCGGCGCGGGTTTCCGTCCCAGAGTCCATCCTCTATCCCCGAGATTATAACGACGTGAACGTGGGCGGTACAGTGGCCGTTATGGAGGCTGTGCGGGACGCTGGGGTGAGAAGAGTGGTTTTGGCATCCTCAGGAGCCATCTACGGTGAACAGCTTAAGCAGCCTGTCAGTGAAGGGGTTACTCCCAATCCTGACTCGCCCTACGCAGTGAGCAAGCTGGCATCGGAGTATTATGTCTTCACCATCGGATCCCTCTATAGCATCGAGACGGTCGCCCTCAGGATATTCAACGCCTATGGACCGGGGCAATTCATACCCGCTGCTCACGCTCCAGTCATCCCTCAATTCCTCAAACAGGCCCTGGGGGGCGGCACGCTCATTGTTTTCGGCGATGGCAACCAGACCAGGGACTTCGTTTATATTGACGACGTGGTGGAGGCCCTGGTTGCCGCAGCGACAGCCCCTGACGTTGACCGCCACATTATAAATGTGGGTAGCGGGCAGGAGGTCAGCATCAACCAGTTGGTAAAGAAAGTGGCGCGGGCTACCGGCCGCGAGGTACACTCCCTTTACAGTCGAGCCAACAGCGGCGGTGTCTCTCGCCTGGTAGCCGACATCAGCTTGGCCCGGCGAAAGTTGGGTTACTATCCCAAGGTTGACCTGGATGAGGGCCTGAGACGTATGCTGACCCTTGATCCCCAGTTTCGAGTGGCAGTTGAGCAATGAATAGCGACCACCTGCCCACCCGACTGTCTGACCACCTGACCAACCTGGGTGTCTTCTTGCTCTCCATGGCTAGCTTATCCATGGAGATCACCCTCACCCGGATCTTCTCCCTGGCCCAGTGGTATCACTTCGCTTTCATGGCGGTCAGCATTGCCCTCCTGGGTTTTGGAGCCAGTGGCTCTTTCCTCTCCCTCTTCCCCCAACTAATTGCCAAAAAACTGAACAGGCGACTCGCTGGCCTCTCGGCGCTTATGGCTGTGGGTGTATTGGCCAGCTACCTGAACCTCAACTACATCCCCTTCGATTCCTACCGCATCGCCTGGGAGCGAGAGCAGATACTTTTCCTGGCCGCTTACTACCTGTTCCTGGCCCTGCCCTTTTTCTTCAGCGGATTGGCTTTGGGTGCGCTGTTAGCCGCTCATCCTGAGCAGGCGGGCAAGATATATTCCTTTAACCTGGCTGGTTCTGCCGTGGGCTGTGTGGCTGCAGTAGCAGCCTTGCCCCTCCTGGGCGGGCCGGGCACCATGATGTTCAGTGCCTTGCTGGGAGCATTGGCGGCCATCGCCTTCTCTTGCGCTCGGGATGGGCCTCCAACCTCCAATGTCCAATCTCTGATGTCCAGCATCATCGCCCTTGCTCTACTCTTTCTTGCCATTAGCCCACCTTCCTTTTTGGAAGTACGCCTCTCCCCCTACAAGGGCCTCAGCCAGGCCCTCCGCTATCCTGAGGCCAGGGTTATCTTCAGCCGCTGGAACGCCTTCTCCCGGGTGGACGTCATCGAGAGTCATGGAGTCAGATCGGCACCGGGCTTGAGCTTGGCCTACTCCGGCCCTCTGCCACCTCAGTTGGGCCTCTTCACCGACGGCGATAATCTCTCGCCCATTACCAAACCCGAAAAGCTGGATTTTATTGACTATCTGCCCGTTTCCCTACCCTACTGTCTCCGACCCGAAGCCAAAGCTCTGATCATCGAACCAAAAGGCGGCCTAGATGTTCTGGTAGCTTTGAATCAAGGGGCTTCGTCGGTAGTGGCCGTGGAGAGCAATCCCTTGGTGATCGAAGTCGCCCGCAACGCCTTTCCAGAACCGTATCGAGACAAGAGGGTGAGGGTGGTGGCGGAGAATGGGCGCAGCTATGTGCGCCGCGTGGGGGAGAAGTTTGATATCGTCCAGATTTCATTGGCAGACACTTACAGGCCCGTGACCGCAGGAGCGTACAGCCTGTCAGAGAACTATCTTTACACCGTGGAGGCATTTGTTGACTACATGGCTCATCTGAACGAGGGTGGCCTGCTAGTGGTGAGCCGATGGCTGCAGATGCCTCCTAGCGAAAGCCTGCGGGCCGGAGCTCTGGCGGTGACGGCTTTGGAGAGAGCTAGCTTGCCACATCCAGAGCGGCGACTGGTGGCTATCCGCAGTTGGTCTACATTGCTGTTGTTGGTGAAGAACGGAGAGTTCACAGCCGAGGATATCGAGGCCGTGAAAGGTTTTTGTAAGCGGCGCCAGTTCGACCTGGTGTACTATCCGGGCATTCGCAGGGATGAAGCCAATCGCTACAATGCCTATCCGGCACCTCTTTACTATCAAGGCTTCCAAGACCTGCTGTTCGGCGACCGAAGCCGGTTCTACGCGGAATACTCGTACGATGTCTCTCCCACCACCGACAATCGGCCCTTCTTCTTTCACTTTTTCAAGTGGAGTCAGACGCCAGAGATCCTGCAGACCTTCGGCAAAATCTGGCAGCCCTTTGGGGGAAGCGGCTACTTTGTATTGTTGGCCCTCTTCCTCTTGGCTCTGCTGGCCTCCGCAGTTCTTATTATCCTGCCGCTACTGTTCCGCCCCAAGGCAACCCCTTCGCCGGAGGGCCAGATTCAGCCATCTGCCCTGGATATAGCCACTCAGGCCAAGCCAGGTAAGTGGTTGCGTTGGAGCATTTTCGCTTACTTCGCTTTGTTGGGTCTGGGCTATCTGTTCATCGAGATCCCGCTGATGCAGCACTTTATCCTCTTTTTGGGTCATCCCATTTACGCCTTTGCTACTGTGCTCTTTGCTATCTTGGTTTTCTCCGGAGCGGGCAGCATGATCTCCGCCAGGATCCGTTTGCCTGACATCCTGATCGCTTTGGTCGTTGCTGTTGTCATTTATCCCTTTGTCCTCCCCACCGTCTTTCGGTGGCTGTTGGGCCAGAGCCTGGGGTTGCGGCTTTTGGTTTCCGTGCTGAGCCTGGCCCCTTTGGGCTTTTTGATGGGTGTGCCCTTTCCCAAGGGCATCGCCATAATTGGTAACCTGGCCCCCGATTTGGTAGCTTGGGCATGGGCCATCAATGGCTGCGCCTCGGTGCTGGCATCCATTCTATCGGCGATGCTAGCCATATCTTTTGGCTTTTCGTGGGTGTTGGTGGGAGCGGGCATAGCCTACGGTGCTGCGCTGGGGGTTGCCTATCCGCTGGCTGCGCGGGGGATAGGCAGACCCAAATTCCAGAATTCAACATAAATTTAGCGAAAGCTAAGTTGCCAGGCAGCCCGCAAATAGAAAATCATAGAAAGGACTGTCATGTTGCAACAGGTTGAAGTGGAAAGGAAACAACTGGCCGATTACGCCCCCATTGTAGGCAGTGAGGTCATCGAGGAAATACGCTCACTGGCCGAACCGCTGCGGGGAGCGCGGGTTGTCCACGTAAACGCCACTGCCTTCGGCGGGGGTGTGGCCGAGATGCTGCTCACACTGGTACCGTTGATGCGCGATGTGGGACTCGACGCCGAGTGGCAGGTCATCGAGGGCAAAGATGAATTCTTCAGAGTCACTAAAGCCTGCCACAACGGCCTTCAGGGGATGGACATCCCCTTCACCGAGGAGATGAAAGCTATCTGGCAGCGCTACAACGAGATGAATGCCGGCAAATTCGAGGGGGAGTACGACTTCATTGTGATCCATGACCCCCAGCCAGCCGGGATGCTACACTATCATGGGCCCACGGGAGGAAAGCACTGGGTTTGGCGTTGTCACATAGACACTTCCCACCCCAACCCGGCCTACTGGGAATTCTTCGCCCCCTACATCTCCGAATATCAGGCTGGCATCTTCACCATGGAGCAGTACGTTGGGCCAGGGGTGGCCTTCGAACACCTGGCTATTATCACCCCCAAGATAGACCCTCTCTCGCCCAAGAACGCGCCGATGGCAAAGGAAAGAGCCCGTGAGATAGTGGCTCACTTTGGCGTGGATGTGAGCCGTCCCCTTATCACCCAGGTCAGTCGCTTCGACCCCTGGAAGGACCCGCTGGGGGTCATTGATGCCTATCGTATTGTCAAGGCCGAGGTGCCGAAGGTGCAACTGGCGCTGGTCGGTTCCATGGCCTCCGACGATCCCGAGGGATGGTATTACCTGGATAAGACCATCCGCCACGCCGGCAAGGATGAGGACATCCATATCCTGCACAATTTCCACGGTGTGGGTGCTGTAGAGGTGGGGGCTTTTCAGACAATCAGCAACGTTATCATCCAGAAATCCACTCGCGAGGGATTCGGCCTGGTGGTGACCGAGGCACTGTGGAAGGGCAAGCCAGTAGTGGGCGGGAACGTGGGAGGCATCCCCTTGCAAGTGTTGGATGGGGAGACAGGCTTTTTGGTGGATACCGTAGAGGAATGTGGGGAAAAGGCCCTCTATCTCCTCCAGCATCCAGAAGAGTCTGCACGCATGGGGAAAAAGGGGCGGGAACACGTCCGCCAGAATTTCCTGATCCCCCGCCATCTGGCTGATTATCTGCGATTGTTTCATAAACTCGAGGGAAACTGACCATCACTTGCGAGCAATAGGATCATAGATCGCCGAAGGTCTCTGACCGAGGCGGGAAACCTTCCCCATCGGTAGAAACTGACTATCCACTCGTGAGCAATAAAACACACAGGAGGCTAACAATGTATCTTGTCCTGCTGGGTCCGCCTGGGTCTGGTAAGGGTACCCAGGCAGAACTACTACACGAGAAGCTGAAGCTGCCCCACGTGGCCAGCGGTGATTTGTTTCGCGAGAACCTAAAAAATGA
>CAZRSI010000057.1:7339-13138 GCA_964602575.1 uncultured Anaerolineae bacterium | reverse complement strand
GGGAGATTTGCGGGTGGGAAAGTGGCGGTATTTGACAGAGAGGGAGATTAAGCAGTTACGATCAGCTTAACCCTGGAATGGGGTGAAGCCCATCCAAGTGAAATCCTCATCGAAGGCAAAGACTTCACACTGAATACGCGTCGCATCAGTCCTCGTCGTAGATATCACGATCGTGATGGGTCGAGCCATCAGTAATCCCGCTGGAGCCAAGGTTGATTATATCCCACCAAGCGCTTTCTGCGCTCGACCGTTGGAGAATATATTCTTCAACCGCTTCACGAATCACCTGGGCCATTGTCTTGTGCTGAACCTGGGCCAGGCGTTGGATTTTCCTGCGCTGCTCTTCAGTTAGATAAATCTGAGTCCGTGTCATAGCCATCGTCATATCTCCTGAGCGCTGTATACATCACTATTTTAGGTGCTGCATAATGTCAAAACCTTCGACTATCGCCATTGACGGGACAGTTGCTTCTGGGAAAAGCACCATCGGGGGATTACTGGCTGAGCGTCTGGAGTACACTTACCTGGACACAGGGGCAATGTACCGGGCCGTCACCTGGGTTGCGCTGCAGCGGGGGGTGGATATCGCCGACGAGGAAGCCATCACCGCTCTGGCCGAAAGCATCGTCATCAATATCACCCCGCCGACCGTTGACGATGGGCGGCAGTACACCGTGTACGCCGATGGAGAGGATATCACCTGGGAGATCCGCCGGCCCGAGGTTGACGCCAACGTGTCGTCTGTCTCCGCCTATCCCGGCGTGCGCAAAGCCCTCACCGAGCAACAGCGCCGAATCGGGCGGCAGGGACGCATTGTCATGGTGGGACGAGACATCGGCACCGTGGTGCTTCCCAATGCGGACCTCAAGATTTACCTCGACGCTACTGTTGAGGAGAGAGCTCATCGTCGCTATAGAGAGATCTTGGAGCGAGGAGAGGAGATCAAATACGAGGAAGTTTTGGCTTCCATGCGCCGGCGAGACCAGATTGACAGCCATAGGAAAACGGCTCCCCTTCGCCCGGCTCACGACGCCATTATCATTGACACCACAGAGCTAAGCATAGCCGAAGTGCTAGCGAAGGTGGAGGAGTTAGTCCATAGTCCAAAATCCCGAGTCCGCAACCCACATGGGAGAGGGCGACTCCTGTTTCGGCGGCTTGGTTGTTCTCTTCTGCGAATATTTTTCAGGCTTCTCACGCACCTGGAGGTCAGGGGTTTGGAGAATTTGCCTCCGAGCGGGCCCCTGGTGGTTGCCTTCAACCATCTGGCGCATCTCGATCCCGCTTTGGTGATAGCCTGGCTGCCCTGGCCTGCGGAGGTCATAGCTCTAGCGGACCTGTACCGCGTTCCGGTTACGGGACAGTTGTTGCGACTCTACGGTGCCATCCCTGTGCACCGCGACCAGTTCGACCGCCAAGTTATCCGGCGGGCCCTGGAGGTATTGGCGAAGGGCGGAGTGTTGGCGTTAGCCCCTGAAGCAAGGATGAGCCTGACCGGGGCTCTGGAGCCGGCGCGACATGGTGTTGCCTACCTGGCCTTGCGCAGCGGCGCGCCGGTGTTGCCCGCAGCCATCACGGGCACAGAGCGCATTCCGTCGGATTTCAAGCGATTGCGACGCCCTCGGCTGACCCTTGCCTTCGGTGAGCTCATCACCCCGCCGCCCCCGGCCAACACGCCCCAGGCGCGGCGCCAACAAATGGCCGAGCTCACCGACGAGATTATGCGTCGCATTGCTGAGATGTTACCTCCGGAGTATCAGGGAGTCTATGGGTGAATGGCTAAATCTGTCAAGGCAGGGGGACGGGTTCGATATGTGGATTAGACGCTTTCTCAATTTTGTCCTTCGGTTTTTGTTCAAGGTTCTCCTTAAGGTGGAGATCATCGGGCTGGAGAACGTGCCTCTCGAAGGGCCTCTGATCCTCATGATCAACCACGTGAGCTTCCTCGACCCTGTCCTCATAGTTGGATTAATGCCCCGCCAGGTGACGGCCTTCGCTAAGATCGAGACCCTCAGCTACCCGATCTTGGGCTTTCTCATCCGCCTGTACGGGGTGGTGCCCGTGCGAAGGGGCCAAGTAGACAGACGGGCTCTTCAACAGGCCATTGAAACCCTCGCCAGGGGCGAAGCTCTCCTGGTGGCTCCCGAGGGGACGCGAAGCCACCACGGCCGACTCCAACAGGCTCACGATGGCATCGCTTACATCGCCCTGCGCACCGGAGCCACTGTCATTCCCGTGGCTATCACGGGACAGGAAAGGTTCCCAGCCACTCTGAAACGGCTGCGCCGCACTAAGATACGTATCCGTATCGGCAAGCCCTTCCGTTTTGTACCCGCTAAGGTCAGCCGGGATGAGCTGCGGGCCATGACCAGGGAAGCCATGTACCAGCTAGCCTCTCTGCTGCCGCCTGAGTGCCGAGGCGTCTACAGCGATGTCGAATCGGCCACTGAGGAACGACTCGTTTTTCCGCCGGGCAGCTCCAGCAACCTGCCCCAAGGCGACCGTCACTTATCTGCTGTTGACACAGGTGGTCCTTTTTAACTGCCTGTATGCCGGTTGCTCGGACAGAAAATGACGGTCACCTGAGACAGGGATGAGGGAGGTAACCATTGACCAAGGGCGGGGTGATCACAGAGGTGCATTCAGGAAGTATCGCGGCAGAGCTAGGCTTGCGGTCCGGTGATGTGCTCGTTTCCATCAACGGCCACCCCCTCCGTGACGTCATTGATTACCGTTTCTACGGGGCCGAAGAGGAGCTGGAACTTGTTGTGGAGCGGGATGGGGAGCGGATCATCTACGAAGTGGAGCGGGGCTACGACCAGGAACTGGGCCTGGAGTTCACCGAGCCAACCTTCGACGGCCTGAGACTGTGCAACAACCGCTGCGAGTTCTGTTTCCTCAAAGGACTTCCGCAGGGTATGCGCCACTCTCTCTACATCAGGGACGACGACTATCGCTATTCCTTCCTGTTCGGCAATTTCATCACCCTGACCAACCTCACCGAGGATGATTGGGACCGCCTGGCCGAGCAACGTCTCAGCCCGCTCTACGTCTCTGTCCACGCCACCGACCTTGCCCTACGACGCCGCATCCTGGGCAACCCTGCTGCCCCTGACATCATCGAGCAGTTGAGACGGCTGGGGAACTTGGGCATCCAGGTCCACGCCCAGATTGTCCTCATCCCCAGCCTCAACGATGGCCCGCATCTGGCCCGCACCGTGGCCGACCTAGCCGCCCTCTATCCGACTGTGCAGTCCATCGCTATCGTCCCTTTGGGCCTCACCAAATACCATCGTGGCCCCTTTCGCCTCTATAGGCCTGAAGAGGCAGAGCCAGTTATTGCACAGATCTTGGTCTGGCAGCAGGAATACCGACGTCAGTACGGCCTCAACCTGGTTTACGCTTCCGATGAGTGGTATCTATTGGCTGGCCTGGAGGTACCCCTCGCCGAGGAGTACGATGGCTTTCCCCAACTGGAGAACGGAGTGGGGTTAACCAGGATGTTCCTTGATGAGATATTGGATATCGCAGATTGTCAGCCGTGGGTTGGGATGGCCACTCTGGTTTGCGGGACATTGATCGCACCGGCATTGGAGAGGAAGATAGCGGAGTTGCCCGCGGTGGTTGAGGTTGTGCCGGTGGAGAATCGTTTCTTCGGACCAACGGTGACTGTCTCGGGTTTGCTCACGGGGAGGGATGTGATCGAGGCTTTGCGGGGTCGTGATCTAGGGGATGTGGTGTTTCTCCCACGGGCTATGTTCGATGCCTCAGGCAAGCTAACCCTCGACGATATGGAACCAACAGCCATAGGAGAGGCACTGAGTGTCAGGATCGAAGTGGCGGGGACGATGGGCGAGGTGGTCAGCTCCTGGTGCGACTAGTCAAGGTTGATTTGGGGAGAAGGTGCAATGCATCTGGGAGGTGCATTGCACCTCTTTTGGTTGCAAGGCAACAGTTTGGGCAGCAGGATCGAGGCAGTCATCGCCCAGTATGTATTGCCTCAAAACAGAAATCGGGGTATAATTATGTCTACGACAAACTTCGATAACCGAGGAAAGTCATGCGCCTGAAACTGGCCTATGGACGTGAGGGACTGTGGATCGAGCTGCCTGAGGACGCGCCGGTGATGGTCATCGAGCCGCAGTTCGTGCCCGGTTTATCCGATGAACAGGCTGCCATCAGAGCAGCGTTGCGCTCGCCAGTGGGTACATCGCCCTTGCACCACTTGGTGGAGCCAGATGACACGGTTGTTGTGGTGTTCAGCGATCTGACCCGTCCCATGCCCAACGATCGGGTGCTGCCCCCCCTGTTGGATGAACTGGCTCTGGCCGGCGTGCCCGATGAGCAGATCGTGTTGATAAACGCCCTGGGCACCCACCGCCCTCAAACGGAGGCCGAATTGAAGCGTATGTTGGGAAGCGAGGTGGTCAGTCGCTACCGGATCGTGCAGCACGATGCCTGGGACGACGAGAATCTGGTCGAGGTGGCGCGGAACAGGGCTGGCCGGCCAGTGCGGGTAAACCGGGCGTACATGGATGCTTCGGTGCGCATCCTGACCGGTTTCATCGAGCCACACTTCTTCGCTGGCTTCAGTGGCGGTCCCAAAGCGGTCTTGCCCGGCATAGCTGACATTGAAGCCATCATGGACAACCATGGTGCGGAAATGATCGCTCATCCCCGAGCCACCTGGGCGGTGACCGAGGGCAATCCTATCTGGGAGGAAATACTGGCTGTGGCTCAGAGCACCGAGCCAAGCTTTTTGCTAAACGTGGCTCTGAACCAGGACCGGAAGATCACCGGCGTCTTCGCGGGCGACTTGGTAGCCGCCCATCGAGCCGGAGTGGCCTTTGTGCGAGAGAAGGCCATGCGGCCGGTGCCGGAGCCCTTTGACATCGTCATCACCTCTAACAGTGGCTATCCGTTGGACCTAAACCTGTACCAGGCAGTCAAGGGCATGTCCGCTGCAGCCCAGATCGTGCGACCGGGCGGTGACATCATCGTCGCCGCCGAGTGCTGGGACGGCGTGCCCTCTCACGGCGAGTACAAGCGCCTGCTGTGGGAAGCCAATTCGCCCCAGGAATTGCTGGACAGGGTCATGGCTCCCGGCTTCCGCTGTCACGACCAGTGGGAAGCACAGATCCAGGCTCAGATTCAGCTCAAGGCTAACGTGCATGTCTACGCCGACGGGCTCTCGGACGAGGAACTGCGGCGGGCGTTGGTGATCCCTTGTCGTTCGATCGAGGAAACAGTTGCCCGGCTTCGGCTTCGCAACCCCGGGGCCACCATTGCTGTCCTGCCCGACGGCCCTCAGACAGTACCCTATCTGGTCTAGGTGTTTCTCCACCTGAAGAGCTTTGGTTGAACTGAACGGTTGCAGGGATGGGGCACTTTTTGCCCTCCCTTCACGAAGTAAGGGGTAAAGTTACTGTCCGCGGTTGAATGTTGAGCCAGTGGATGCTGGCAGGAGGTGACAACCATGTAAGTTGAACAAGGGAATACAGGGGAAGACAGCGCATGGACTGGGGAGTGGTCGGTTGGTCAGATAGTCGGATGGTCAGTGCTGAATCGTGGTCTGTCCGACCAAGGACTACCTGACCAAAGACCACTTGACCACCCCCAGTTGACGAGGAGGAGGTTCCCCGTCGCGAGGCGGGGCTAACCGCATTAGTGCGGGAAAATCGAGAGATCAGCGGATGCCTCCAGGGATGGCCACGTCCCTTATCTTCCCCTCCTGAGATAAAGCGCCCCATACAAAACCGCTGGGCGACCAGCGGGACAAAAGGGAAGCGCAGTGGCATG
>CAZRSI010000057.1:3234-7239 GCA_964602575.1 uncultured Anaerolineae bacterium | reverse complement strand
TAGGACACTGCCAGGAGGGAAAAATGTGCGGTATCGTAGGTTACGTTGGCCCCCGCGAGGCAACGCCGATTATCGTTGAGGGGCTTAAGCGTTTGGAATATCGGGGCTACGACTCGGCGGGATTGGCTGTCATCCAGGACGGACGCATCGAGGTCCGCCGCGACGTAGGCAAGCTAACCAATCTGGAAAAGGTGCTGGCTGAAAGCCCGGTACACGGGAACATCGGCATCGGCCACACCCGTTGGGCTACCCATGGAGTGCCCTGCCCTCGTAACGCTCACCCCCACGTGGATTGCCGGGGCGAGGTGGTGGTCATCCACAATGGCATCGTGGAGAACTTCCTCTCCCTTCGCCAGGAGCTGACGGCGGAGGGACACCGCTTCACCTCAGAGACAGACACCGAAACCATCGTCCACCTGGTGGAGAAATACCTGGCCGAGAGCAGCGATTTGGAGGAGGCGGTGCGGCGAGCACTGAAGCGCATCAAGGGCGCTCACGCCGTGGTGGTGATGAGCAGCCGCGAGCCGGATCGCCTTGTGGCTGCGCGCCTGGGCAACGCGGGTGGCGTAGTGGTGGGCGTCGGCAAGGGAGAGATGTTCGTCGCCTCGGATATGCCAGCTATTCTGGAGCACACCCGCGAGATGATCTTCCTCGAGGATCGCCAGATGGCTGTGGTCACTCGAGAATGCGCTGAGTTCACCACCCTCGATGGGCAACCAGTGGTGAAAGAGGTCTACACCATGCCGTGGGACCCGGTTTCCGCCGCCAAAGGCGAATACAAGCACTTCATGCAGAAGGAGATCTATGAGCAGGCTCGCTCCATCACCGACACCATCCGCGGGAGGGTGGACTTCGAGGCTGGCCAGGTATGCCTGGATGAACTCAATCTCTCGCCAGAGGAAGCAAAGGCCATCGAGAGGATGTTCATCGTGGCCTGCGGCACCTCGGCCTACGCCGCCCTGGTGGGCAAGTTCATCATCGAGGCCCTGGCCAGGATACCGGTTGAGGTGGATTACGGCTCGGAGTTTCGCTACCGCGACCCCTTGGTCAATGAGCGGACTCTCGTGTTGGCTATCTCCCAATCGGGAGAGACAGTGGACACCCTGGCGGCGATGGAGGAGGCCCGGAGGAAAGGGGCCAAACTGCTTTCCATCGTTAATGTCATCGGCAGCCAGGCGGCCAGGATCTCCGACGGTGTTATCTACATGCAGGCCGGGCCGGAGATCGGTGTAGCCTCCACCAAGGCGTTCACTGCTTCGCTGGTAGATCAGTACCTGTTGGCATTGCATTTGGGGAAACTACGAGGGCTCATTGACGCCGCGCGGATGAAAGAGTTAGTCGAAGACCTGGCTGGGGTGCCTAACTTAGTTGGCCAGGTTCTCGGTGATAGCAATAACTACGAGGCATTGGCGGCCGAGTACTTCAAGCGGGAGAACTTCCTTTACCTGGGACGGGGGATCAACTATCCTGTCGCTCTGGAGGGGGCCCTGAAGTTGAAAGAGATCAGCTACATCCACGCTGAGGGCTATCCGGCAGGGGAAATGAAACACGGGCCCATTGCCCTGGTTGACGAAAATATGCCTGTAGTGGCCATTGCCACTCGCGACCATGTTTACGAGAAAATGGTCAGCCAGATCGAGCAGGTCAAGGCACGGGGTGGCACTGTCATCGCTCTGGCCACCGAAGGCGACGATGCCATCGCCGACAAGGCCGACCACGTCATCTACGTCCCTCCAACCCCACCTCTCCTCTCGCCGATAGTCAATGTCGTCCCTTTGCAGCTCCTGGCTTATTTCATCGCCGTGCGCCGGGGCTGCGATGTGGATCAGCCGCGAAACCTGGCCAAGAGCGTGACGGTGGAATAAAGGGGGACACCCCCTTAAACCCCCGGCCCTGTCGGGCTGCTGTGCGTCGCGGTTGCGACGTGGACCAACCGCGCAACCTGGCCAAGAGTGTGATGGTGGAATAGAACCGCGGATCGCGGAAATATGTAAGTAGGGGGATAGGGGCAAGAGCTTGTACTCTTGCCCCTTGCTGCGTTGTGGGGTATAATGGGTCACAGCGCCCCACGTAGGGGCAAGGCTTGCCCTTGCCCCTTGGGTGAGGGCGACTACAAGGACTGCTTTATCCTAGAGTGAGCCATGCGCATTGTGATGATCGGTCCCTTTGGCCTGAGGCCCAAGGGTACCATGAGCGTGCGAGCACTTCCTATGGCCAGGGCCCTGGCCGCTAAGGGGCATCAAGTGCACATAATAATGCCCCCCTGGAGTTACCCTCAGGACTCAGGGCGGGAATGGGAGGAGGGCGGGGTGGGCATCCGTAACATCACCCTGCCGCCCCGCCTGCCTCTCATCTCTCACCTTATCATCACCTGGCGACTGGTGCGCCGGGCCCTGGCCCTGAGGCCCCATGTCGTCCATTGCTTCAAGCCCAAGGGCTACGCCGGTTTGGCAGCCATGGCCTTTTGGTTTTTGAGGCATTTGGGGCTGACTAAGGTACGTCTGGTGGTGGACAGCGACGATTGGGAGGGGAGGGGGGGGTGGAACGAGATCGAGCCTTACACATGGCCCCAAAAGCGCTTCTTCGCCTGGCAGGAGCAATGGGGCCTCACTCACTGCGATGCCCTCACGGTGGCCAGCCGCGCGCTGGAGACCATCGTGTGGAGCCTGGGAGTGGCACCAGGTAAGGTCTTCTACGTGCCCAACGGAGTAGTTTCGAGTTTCGAGCTCCGAGTTTCGGGTTCCAACCCACCACCCTACCATCTGACTACTCGACTATTTGACCATCCGACCATCCTCCTCTATACCCGCTTTTTCGAGTGTGCTGTTAAGCGGGTGGTGGATATTTTCCAGCGGGTATTGGCAGAGGTTCCACAGGCGAAACTGTTGGTGGTGGGCAAGGGCTTCTTCGGGGAGGAGGAGCGGTTGAAGGAATTGATGGGAGAGACGGGGCTAGCCGACCATCTGGTCTACGTTGATTGGGTCGAGCCTGAGGAACTGCCGGCCTACTTCGCCGCCGCTGATGTGGCCATCTATCCCTACGATGACATCCTTATCAACCGCACCAAGTGCTCTGTCAAGCTCATAGACCTGATGGTCGCCGGGGTGCCCGTAGTGGCCGATGACGTGGGGCAGAACAGGGAGTACATCGTCCACGGCGTTTCTGGCCTTTTGGTTCCCGCTGGCGAGACGAATACCTTCGCTGCCAGCGTGGTCAGGCTGCTGAGGGACGAGAGCCTGCGAGCGAAGGTGAGGGAGGAAGCGCGAAAGCGGGTTCTTGAGGAATTTAACTGGGACAAGTTGGTGGCAGGGGTGGAAAAAGCATATAAGTAGCTACAAAGCTGCCCAACGCAATCGCAAAGTTCCACAACGGAGTCGGAATCCGCAGGAGGGTGACATCACCCGATTATTGCCTATTATGGCAAAGTAAAGTATAATACCTGTAGCGAACGCGGTTTTGCCAGCTATTTCACAGGAGGACACAGTTAATGGATGAGGTTGGCCAGTTGCTGCGGGAGGCGCGCGAACGAAAGAGGATATCCCTGGAAGAAGTGGAAGAGGCCACACACATACGCAAGAAGTTTCTCCAGGCCCTGGAGGAAGGCAACTTTGCAGCCCTTCCGGCCGAAGCTTATGTTAGGGGGTTCCTGCGCACTTATGCAAGCTATCTGGAACTCGATCCCGAAGAAGTGATAGCCATGTATGAAGGTCAAGAGGCCGAACGTAAGGAGACGCCACCGCAACCGGGCTTTTTCCAGCCAATGGACCTCTCCATGACGGCACCATCTTGGCTGACTGCGGACGTAGGCATCGGCCTTGTACTGTTCGTGGTGCTGTTAGCTTTTGGGGCGTGGGCTGTCTGGCATTACCTCCCCCGCACGGTCAAAACTCAGTTAGTCTCCCGGGGTGCCCCTGCCATGGCTACTCCATCGCCTACTGCTACCGTTGTTGTTCCCATGGTCTTGCCTCCTCTCACACCAACCGCGACGCCCACGCCGATACCTAC
>CAZRSI010000057.1:0-3134 GCA_964602575.1 uncultured Anaerolineae bacterium | reverse complement strand
CCTACCAGTCTCCCCACCCCCACCGACACGATCGCCCCTACCTTCACCCCCACACACATTATCACCGCTACCAACACCCCTCTCGTACCCAGGGTATCCACTGGGATCGAGGTGGAGCTTAGGATCGTCGAGTACGCCTGGCTGCGAGTGCTCGTGGACGGGGAGGAGGTTTTCGTGGGTTCCTTGGAGGCAGGTACAACACAGACCTGGCACGGACAGGAAAGTGTCGCCCTGCGCTGCGGCAACGCTGGCGGTGTGGAAGCCATCGTCAACGGCGAATCCCTTGGACTATTGGGGGAACGGGGTCAGGTGGTGGACATGGAATGGCTGGCGGAGGAAGTCAGCCCCAGGTCTATACCTTAGTTGGTCAACGGATGAGGTAACGGATTAACGGATGGGTGCGGCAGGCTACCCGTTAATCCGTTAGGCATCCGTTGACGGAGAGCTCAGCGAGGGTTGGCTATGGACGAAAAAGAACTAATCAAAGCACTGCTGGACAGGATGGGCGGGCGATTCTCCACTGCCCTGGGGATCAACCTCGATCAAGGCGACTCGCGAGAGATCTTTAAGTGGTTCCTGGCCTCTATCCTCTACGGGGCCAGGATCTCGGAGGCCATCGCCAGTAACACCTACCGAGAGTTCGAGAGGAGTGGGGTGCTGAGCCCCGATCGCATCCTGGAGACGGGGTGGGATGGCCTGGTTCAGATCCTGGACGCCGGGGGCTACGTCCGCTACGACTTCAAGACTGCCACCAAGCTGCTGGAAGTCATGGCGGCGCTGAAGGAGAGGTTCGGCGGCGACCTGAACGCGCTACACGCCCAGGCGCAAAGCCCCCACGACCTGGAACAGAAACTGATGGACCTGGGCAGGGGCATCGGTCCGGTGACGGTGAATATCTTTCTGCGAGAGCTGCGTGACGTGTGGAAAAAGGCTGACCCGCTGCCCCAGGACCTGGCGGTGATGGCGGCTCGAAACCTGGGACTGGTGCAGGCGGATGAACGAAGGAAGATCTTGAGCGAGCTTCGGGCAGTGTGGGAAAGGCACGCCCCGCCGGGCTGGACCTTCGCCGACTTCGAGTCCGCGCTGGTGAGGCTGGGCAAGGACTACTGCCGCCGACGGAAATGCGACATCTGTCCGATGGCAGGGGAATGCGAAAAAGGCGACTAGGCGAGCCTCATGGGGCAAGAAACCGACTGGATCGCTGAGGTCTCCGACCGGGGCGAAGCGTGATAGGCTCGGTCGGGAGACCTTCGCCCATCATAGAGCTCCTTCCAGTTCCTCCGAGTTCCCCCGCCCTATAGGACCTGGGAGGTGCATGGAAACGAGATGCGTTACTACCTGCTTTCGCTGGGTTGCTGCAAAAACACCGTGGACTCTGAAGGGATGAGCCGTCTGCTCCAACAGGCAGGCCATGCTCCCGTTGAACAACCGGCTGCTGCAGACGTTCTCATCGTCAACACCTGCGGATTCATTGACATCGCCAGAGAGGAGTCCTACGACGCCCTGCGTGAGCTGGCCGAGGGCCAGAGACCCGGGCAGTTACTCATCGCTGCCGGGTGCCTCTCCCAGCGCTACGGTCGCCGATTGATCGAACAGGTACCTGGTCTGGATGGCATCCTCGGCACCAGGCGCTGGATGGAGATCACTGCCCTGGTGGAGAGATTGGCAACAGATGGCTCCAGGCCGTTAGTGATGGTAGGCGACCCACCCGTTCCCCCCCAAATTGGGGAGGAAAGAGAGGATGCGCCCAGATACGCCGTCCAAGGAGCCAGCGCTTACCTCAAAATCGCCGAGGGCTGCAGCGCTCCCTGCGCTTTTTGCGCCATCCCTTTGATCAAAGGGCCGGCCCGCAGCCGCCCGATGGAAGCCATTGTAGACGAGGCACGGCACTTGGTGGCCCAGGGGGTCAAAGAGATCATCCTCATCGCTCAGGACACCACCGCCTACGGACACGACCTGGGCCGGTATGACGCCCTGGCGGACCTCATCGAGGCCATCCTGAAGGCTGTGCCGAAGCTTCCCTGGCTGCGCCTGATGTACGCTTATCCCCAGCACATCACCCCCCGGCTCATCGCAGTCATGGCTCAGCATCCCCAGGTCTGCCATTACCTGGACATCCCCCTCCAGCATGCCCACCCCGATACCCTCCGCCGCATGAATCGCCCCCATAACGTGGACATGGTGCGGCGTTTGATCGCCCATCTCCGTCAGGCCATGCCCGACATCGCTCTGCGTACCGCCTTCATTGTCGGTTACCCTGGCGAGACCGAGGAGGAATTCCAAACCCTGCTCGAGTTCGTTGAAGAGATAGCCTTTGACAGAGTGGGGGTCTTCACCTACTCGCGGGAGGAGGGCACCCCGGCGGCCGACCTGCCTGACCAGATACCAGATCACGTCAAGGAAGAACGCTACCACCGGCTCATGGAGCTACAGCAGGGAATCTCTCTGGTTAGGAACCAGCAGATGATTGGGTGTACGCTAGAGGTCCTCATCGAGGGCAGCGGAGATGGCCTCAGTGTGGGGCGCTCTTATCGTGATGCTCCTGAGGTGGATGGCCTGGTCATCGTCCAGGAGGAGCTCTCCGTAGGGGAAATGGTCCCCGTGCTCATCACGGGGGCCATGGAGTATGACCTGATCGGAGAAAGAGAAGGGAAATGACAATCGAAAGAGGCATCCTCGACCGCCGAAAGCCTCCTGACTGGGGCGACAAGGATCTGGCGCACGCAGTCTAGGGATTTAGGAGAGGACAAAGCCCGAGCCAGCTTTGGTGGAGGATAGATTTGACACCTTGGTTTCCTTCGTACTATAATGTAACTGACTTGAGGCAGCTCAGATTTTACCTCGTAACGCCGCAAAAGTCAATTGTTGGAGAGATATACGGACTCCGTATAAACCTTTTATGGAGTAAATCAGGGAGTCAGCATAATCAATAGTTATACGGACGCTTCGCTCCGCTTGCGTCCGTATAACGGCGCGATCACTCGGACTGATACGTGGTTCGGAGGAATAGTATAGTATCGAAATCAGATAATCAGAGGGCGGTTCAAACAGCGTCCCCTCGCCGGTGGATCGGTTTAGTTGTGGTGTATCTCTCCGTACCACTAGTTCTATTGGTATGCGGAGGGGATTTCGGT
>CAZRSI010000056.1:0-13255 GCA_964602575.1 uncultured Anaerolineae bacterium | reverse complement strand
TGGGCGTAGCCGTTGGTGTAGGTGTATCGGTTGGGGTTGATGTGCTGGTAGGCGTGGGGGTGGCCGTAGGTGTGGGCACGGTCACCGTCCCTGGGTTGGGAGACTCCTGCTCAATCCAATCGGCGGCGGTGTCGGTGTCCACATCGGCTGGCGAGCGCTCCAGAGAATGGTCAGCGGAGACCTCGGGGCAGGGAGGATCGAAGAAGGTGGTCTTATCGCCATAGGACATGGCGTCCACGATAGCGTCGTCGCCATCAAGGATCAGCACGTGGTCGCCGCCGTTGGCCAGTCGAACCTCGCCGCTGGCCCAAGCGGTGTAGGGGGTCATGTCTGGCACACCACCGTCCGAATCCTCCATTTCATAATCGGGGTTAAATCCCCAGACGCCAAGAAAAGCTGTGGCCTGGTTGGCGATCACCACCACCTGGCCGGGGCCGATGGTAGCGCCCTCCGGAAATCGCAGCATCCCTTCGCCCTGGCCCTGAGTTTCCTCGTCGCCGATCTTGTAGTTAGAGAGGTCAATGGGGGAAGCGCCCGCGTTGTAGATTTCGATCCACTCCTCATCGGGCTCGGCGCCGGTGGCGTCGTACAACACCTCGCTGATGAGGAGGGCAGAGCCGGAAGCCGCGGTGAGGGAGGAGAGGCGAGAGAAGAGGAGTAAAACCGAGAGTAGCAACCCCAGCAGAGCTGCGCCTGTGGCGTGCTTAATCGAGATCATGGACAGCCTCCTCGCCGGTTCTTGGCGGATACCTAAATCCCTCTAATTCTATCACATACTCACCACTTACGCAAAAAGTCAGGCAGTTCGTTTATTGCGTTTTCGCTCAATCTCCTGTATAATAAGCGGTGAAGAAGGAGTACTGAAGGAGAATCTCTATGACCAGGCAAACTGTCAGGCAACTCACTGCCATCCTCACCAGATTGTTGTACTTTGTAATGGCCGCTGCTCTTCTGGTAGCCCTGCTGTTCACCCTGGAGCGCCGACTTCCCCTCGCTCTCAGCAGCGAACCAGTCTCCTCGCCTCAGCTCCCTCACGTTCAACTAGTTCAACCGGGTACCTGGGAGACCTACCGCGCTTCCCCAGACGGCCTGGTGAGCGACTATGTGCGGTCCATAGCTGTGGATGGAGATAACATCTGGTTCGGCACCAACAATGGGGTCAGTGTGTTCGACATTGAGGAAGGGACCTGGACCACCTATGGTACTGCCGATGGGCTGGTGAACAAAATCGTAAATGCCATCGCCATAGACCTGGAGGGCAACAAGTGGTTCGGCACCTACAACTGGGTGAGCAAGCTCGATGACGGCGGCACCCCCCACGACAAGAACGATGATACCTGGACCACCTACGATTCTTCGAATGGGCTGCCGTTCAAAAACATCTCTGCCATCACCGTAGACCAGGCTGGGAACATCTGGTTTGGCACTAAACTGGAAGCTTATCCCACGGAGGATGGATACGGGGTATGTAAATTCAATATCCAAGATGAGCAATGTACGAACTACTTGGAGGACAGCGCCATCAACGCCATTGCTGTAGACAGCTCAGGCAACGTGTGGGTCGGTACCGATTGGGATGGGGTCTACATGTTCAATGGCACTACCTGGACGAACTACAAAACCTCAAACTCAGGGTTAGCTAGTAACCACGTCCAGGCCATAGCCATAGAGAATGGCGATGTGAAATGGTTTGGGGGGTGCGTTATCAATGAGCAGATGCATTGTCCCCTGGTCATCTGCTTAGATGCTGTGGTGAGCCGATTCGATGGCGAGTGGGGCTCCCTGGATCCTCCTGTCGGAACGATGGTCACCGCTATCGGCATAGACTGGAGGGGACACAAGTGGTTTGGAACCAGATTGTACGGCGTGGTCGAGTTCGACGGAGCCAATTGGATGATTTATGATATCTCAAACTCGGGACTGCAGAGCAATACGATAAATGCCATCGCTACGGACAACGCATGGAATATCTGGTTCGCCACCCAGGGGGGTGGGGCGACCAGATACGGCCTGCCCGTTCCCACCCCCACGCCCACACCCACATCAACCTCAACGAGCACTCCGACACCGACCATTACACCCACAGGCACCTGGACGCCCACACCCACGCCGACGTCTACTCCCACCATTACACCCACGCCAACGGCTACCCCCTACCGACTCTACCTGCCGCTCATCCTAAAAGCCTGGTAGCACCGATTTGCTGTTGAGGGGCGTCGCTTCGACCCTTCGACAAGCTAAGGACAAGCCTTTCCCCAAACACCTCTCATTGCCCGAGGTGGGGTAAAGATGCCCCCTGGCAGCAGGGGTAAAAGGAGACATATGCCTTCTCCGGGTACTCCACTACCTCGGCCGAGGCTTCCCCGCTGAAGCGTGTGAGCTCTCCACCTGCGCCAGAAGGTTGGAACCAGCCGGACTTCGTGCCCGACGGCTCCTAGAGGAACGGCTCGGAGGTTTGGTGGCCCTTCTGGGGTCTTTCCGACTGGATTCCCCTGCCTGGCGAATGCAGGCCCATTGGTTTGCGGGATGCGAGCGGAGAGAAAGAGGGATGGAACGGGACAACATATCTCTATTGGCATACTTTCACCCTTTCTCCCCCCGAAGCAGGCATGCGGGTGACACGGGCTGTGCTGGAGATGTGGAGCGACAACAAGACCGAATGGTGGTGGCAGGGGGCCTCCATCATGTACGACAAGCAGGGGTACATTGGTCAGCTCGATCTTTTCCCCGTCCATGTCCAGCCCTATGGTGGAACCTATATCCTGGCCATCCAGAACAGCAACGACTACGTTTGCTCTCCCAACTGCAATCCCCAGGGAACCGCCTGTCGTCTATGCGTCACCTGGAGTCTCCCAATTGAACCCAGCTATCGCGTCTACCTGCCGCTGATCCTGAAAGTACATTCGAACCGGGGATATCGGTAACGATCCCTGCTCAGGCCGGGCCCTGGCTGGTGGCTGCCTGGGTAGCTGTAAGCGCATCCTATGATGAGCGAAGGTCTCCTGACCGAGCTTCCCCCTCGCCTCGGTCAGAGACCTTCGGCGATCGCGAAGAAAGGCGCCAAGCCTCTCGTGGCCTCTGTTTTCTGTTCGTTGAATTCCAAATTCGCTGTTGTCACCTCAGCGAATCGTAGATCCCTACGATCTGCCTACCTGCCTGCTCCCAGGAATACCTCTCAATGGCCCGCTGCCGCAGAGCATCCCCCAGGGCAGCAGCGCGTTCCTCGTCGTCCAGCACCGAGGCCAGGGCCTCAGCCAGGGCCACCGGGTTCCCCTTCTCCGCATAGACCCCCCACTCGCCCAGATACTCGCGGCTGACTGGGGTATCAAAAGCCACGGTAGGCATGGCCAAGGCCATGTAGTTTAGCAACTTACCACTGCCCTCAGTGGCCGAGATCTTGGTTGACACAGCCACGTCCCCCAGGGACAGATGATGCGGGGCCAACCTGTAGGGGATCTTGCCCGTGAAGGTGACATGATCGGCCAGGCCCAGGCTGTGGGCATAGGCTCGATAAACATCCTCGCCAGGAAAGCCCATGATCAGAAAATGCACGTCGGGTCGGGATTTGACCAACTGGGCAGCCGCCTGTATCAGCAGGGACGTGCCCTGATATTCAGCCAGGAGGCCCAGGTAGGCGACAACTTTGCGCTGCGGAGGAATGCCCAAGCGAGCCTTAAGCCTCAAACGCTCCTCCTGGGTGAGGATATCAGGGCGAAAGGTGTCGGTGTTGACGCAATCGGGCACGATATGGATGCTGGAGGAATGGCAATGAAACTGGTTCCTCAATAGATCGGCCGCGTGCTGGGAACTGGTGATTATGGCCTGTGGGAGGTGGTCAATGACCTGTTCCAGCCAGCGCAGGGGGCCATAAAAGGGGCCATCGGGGTTCAAAAAGTGGTGATCCACCATCTCCCCCGTCATACTGCCCTGAAAGTCGAACACCAACGGCACGCCCCGTAGCTTGCTCAACATGTAGCCGATGAGAGCACCCTCGTGCAGGTGGGCATGGATGAGGTCGGGCTTGCTGCCCAAGGCCACCTCCAGCGATTTGATGGACAGAAGAACGTCGAAGGCCAGTTTGTGCCTGGAACACCCCACCTCGTAGTCATGCCGCCAGGGAATGGGCCTGGTGCGCTCAATGGCCACCCCATCTACGTCATTACCTTTGTAGTAGGTGACAATAGTCACCTTGTTGCCCAGCTTCTCCAGGATCCACGCCTCCTCAGCAATGCGAACGTGACAGCCATAATCGAGGAAGAAGCTGGTGGGAGCGATCATCAGAACTTTGTAGGTCATTTGGCCATTAGCTCATTGGTCATTAACTCTGATCCATACCTTTCGCAAGAGAACCCGGTCATCAACGGCCTTGCCCTGGTCGTCGAGCACCGGGAGACGGGCTCCCGTGGCTGCGCTGTACAGGCCGATCTCGATGACGTATTCACCCGGCGGAGTCTTGGGGTCTATGGGAATGCGATAGCTATCGGTCACCACCTCGCCCCTCACCCACAGCGTGGTTGGATGCTGGCCTTCCCTCGGTGGATTGTCCTGCTGCCCCCAGATGTGCTTCTCCTCATCAATCAGGTGGGTGAACACCGTGTAGCTAGCATCCATAGGCTTCAGAGCCCGCCAGTAGAGCGTCAGAGGGATGACCTCTCCAGGGCTGAACCCGGTTCTCTCCAGGTCATAGCCCAGGAACTCCACCACCCCCCCCAGGTTGGCCGGGTGAGGATGCTGGATGGTCGGAACAGCAAACTGCCGCTCGACTTCTACAACATGGATCTTGCCCATGTCCAGAGCCCGGCCGCTGGCGGCGAAGGCTGCAAACAGGCGATCCAGCAAGCCGCTTGCCGGGACAATGTTTGGCTCCCGCAACACAATCCCCACGTAGTAGTCGCCTTCGGGGGCATCGGGGGGGATGCGCAAGGCGTGCTGCCCCTTCACAATCTCCCCTTCCTCCCACAGGTTGGTGGGGTACCCATCGCCAGCGGGCCGAATCACCTTCTCGGCCCAAAGCCGCTTGTGCTCATCCACCAGGCGAAGGTAGAAGGTGTAATCGTCCGTCAGCTTCCGCCTGGCCCGCCAGTAGGGTCGCACCCACACCCACTCGCCCGGCCGATAGTTCGCCTCGGCCAAGTCATAGCCCAACAGTTGCAAACCCCCAAAATCCATGCCCTGACGATGTTCCATGGGCAGTGAGGCCACCGCGGGTGGAGAAGCCGGCTTCTCCACTTGCAATCCCCCGATCTCCAGCATCGTCCCTTGAGGGTTCTGATTCTCACCCACAACGGCCAGGTCTCGACCGCCGTTGTGAACCACCATCTGCAGGCGATACCAACCCGGTGGAGTGCCAGGATCAATCAAAAGCTCGTACTCGTCTTTGATAATCTGGCCCGGCGGCCACTGCGAGGTGGGATAGTGGCCATTGAGGGGAGCGCGATCAGCCTGCCCCCAGAGACATCCCTCTCCATCAAGAAGACGCAGGGAGACGCCATAATCCTCCTCCAGCCCTCCCTCTTTCCCCCCCAACTCTGGGGAGGATGAAGGAAGGGCCTCCCAATAGAGGTTCAAGCGCACAAACTGCCCACCGGCTGCCAGCCGTCCCTTTAGGTCATAACCCAGGAACAGGAGCTTATCCTCAAAGTTGGCCTCAAGCGGGTATTGAATATGGGGCAAAGAGTCGAGCACGGGTGAGTTCGTCAGGAAACAGAAAACCTGCACCAAAGAGGCATAGCTGTGGAAGTTTCGCTCATCCACCAAAAAGGCTTTCTCTTTGAGCCACCTCTTAGGCAGAAAATCCGGGTCGCCCCAGGGCGGGGTATGAGAGAGAGCCAACCAGATGCGCTCATATCCATCCATTAACTCCTCAAGAGCCGAGATAGTGTCCTCTTCGGGGCTGACCAGCCGGGGCAACCCTGTCCAGGGGATACCTGTGTCGGCATAGTAGTGGTAGAGCTGAGCAATGTGAGGGGGGGCAACGACGACGACATCGCCCGGCTGGACGTGGGCCTTGAGATATTGCCCCCAGGCGCGGTGATCGTCCTTGGCGTACTTCTCGTTGAAAAAGTACTGCTGGGTAGAGTGTGCCGAGCCGGCGATCATAAGGGCCAAACAACTGGTGCAAACCAAGGGCCATTTATTCCGAATAGCAACCAACCCTACAGCCAGGATCAGATAGAAGGCTGGGCTGGCCATGAGCAGGTGGCGGATATTCATGTAGGCCGGTCGGACGTAGGAGAGGAGATAAATAGAAAAGACAGGCACGAACAGATAGATCAAAGCGGACAGTGCCCCTTCTCTGATCGCCGAGGTTTCTGGCCGAGGCGGGAGGAGTTCGGTCGGGAGACCTTCGCCCATTGAAGGATGGAAGTTGGAACGGCGGAACGTCCTCCAAATTATGGCCAAAGCTCCTATCAGGAAAACGATCCGAAAGACCCAATGGACGGCCAGGACCTGCTGGGCCTTAACCGAGATCCCCAGGCTGAAGGAGTTGAACACATCACGCAAAAGCTCCAGCAGGGGGATGAACCGAAAACCAGCCATCTCCCCCTTGGGCAGGAGGGAATATCCGTAGTAGAGGATCGGCAGGGCAATCAACAGTACCCCCAGCACAGGAATCGCCACTCGCCACCGCCTAGCCTTGCCAAGAGAGACAAGAAAAACAACTAGCTCTGCCAGTAAGATCAAGAACCCTAAGTAGTGAGTACCCAACATGGCTGCGGAGGACAGAACGTAGATTATGATATTGGATATTGGATATTTCACGTTTGACGTTTCGCGTTTGACGTTTGACGTTTCACGTTTTACGCTTAGACCCGATATCCTCACCAAACTATAGAATGAGACCAAGCCCAAGAACGTGAGCATAGTGTACATCCTCGCTTCTTGGGAGTACCAGAGGTACAGGGGAGAGATGGCGCCGAAGAGGGCAGCCAGCAGGCCCACTCGCTGCTCGAATAATTGCTTCCCCACAACGTAGAGCAAGGGCACCGTCAACACGCTGAAGGCCAGGGAAGGGAAGCGCAAGGAGAACTCGCTCTGACCCGCCAGTTTGATCACGAAGTGCAACAGGAGGAAATAGAGAGGCGGGTGATTGTCGAAAGTGATCACCTCCCTGGCGGTATCGGTGAGGATGATCTGGTTGGATAGGATGCGGGACAAATCGTAGCTGGCCCGCTGCAGGCTCAGGCTCTCATCCCACCACAAACTTCGCTCCCCCATGCCGTAGACCCCGCGAGCGAAGGCTAAACCAATCAGCAACACCAACAAGGCATATTGGCCCCATTGGCGCCTGGGTTGTAAAGATGAGGCGGGGGATACATTCGAGCCCCCGCTTCCCTCGATTGTGCTATTAACCTCTGTTCCCGAAATCTCGCTCATCTGACGCCTGACATTTGACGTTTCACGCTTGACCAAGCCCCTCCTCAACCAACTTCAACTTCTCAGCATGGGAAAGGCGGCGTATAGCCGCCTCTCTCTTCTGCGCTTCACTCCTGGTGGGCTGCTCCTCCTGGTACACCACCTGCACCGGCCGACGGGCACGGGTGTACCTGGCGCCCCGACCTCTGTTGTGGGCCTGCAACCGCCGCTCCAAATCCATTGTCCAGCCGGTGTAGAGCGTTCCGTCGGCGCATCGCAGAATATAGACAATGGGCAAGGCTACTCCCGCTTTCTTATCCTCTTCAGGGCACCCAAACCAAAGAGCTGGCCCATGAAGCTACCCATTGTAGGCAGTTCTACCGGTTGTCGTTCTTCCCAGCTGCCTTCAGCCCTGGCCTTCAGCCATTTCTGGCGAGCCCCTAGCGCCGCCTCAAAGACCTGTTCCAACTTCTCCGAATCCCTTGCCAGGATGGTCTCCCGGAGCTCAGCCAGCCTTTCCGAGCAAACATCAATCCAGCGCACGATGTTTTCGCTGTTGACAAGGCAAGCGTCGCGAAAAGTGGTGGGGTCGGTCGATGAGAAACGCGTGGCTTCCTCGAAGACTCCCCCCGCCAGTTTTCGCATCTCTCGCCAAGCAGCGCTCTCCGTGGTTACCCCCAGCAAAGTGGTGGAGAGCACAAAAGGCAGGTGGTCCACCCCTGCCATAAGGCCATCGTGCTCCAGGGGGTCGAGGAAATAGGGTACAGCGCCCAACAGGGAGACGAAATTGGCTGCCAGCCGCACGGCGTCGGGGGCAGCACTGGCAGCAGGGGTGAGGCAGTATATCGCTCCGGAGAAAAGGTCCGCCCTGGCGGCATCGATCCCGCCCACGCCACCATCGCTAACCACAGGATCACCTCCAACGAAGTGGACCTCCCTGGGAAGGATCTCCTCTGCCCACTTGATAACTTGAACCTTGGTAGTGGCTGTATCGGTGATCACACATCCGGCCTTGAGATAAGAACCAATGGCCCCCAGAGTATCTTTAATGCCTCCTACCGGAATAGCCATGACGATCAGGTCAGCGCCTTCACAAGCGGAGATCAAGTTCCAATGAATCTTATCCACGGCACCGATCTTCTGGGCCTGAGTGGCCACGCTGCGTTCCCGGTCGTGGCCCACGATCTCAAAATCTCCCCCTGCCTTATGCAAGGCAAGCCCGATAGAGCCTCCTATGAAACCTAAACCCACAATAGTAATCCTCGGTTTACTCATCTACAATCTCCTTTAGTCTCCTTTGCTTGTCATTCCCTACCCATTGCCTTGTTGCCTCACCCCTCATTGCCTCCCTAGTTCACCCCATCGGCCTCCTGCAGAGCCATCAGCAACCTATCCTGATGGGTTCCAGGTGGGTTGCTGGCAAGCGGTTCCTGGTGACGCCGAATCAATTCCACGGTAATAGGCGAGCAACCAACCGCCCGCGCCAACTCCGCTCCCAATTCAGGGTGATGCAGATGAACATAGAAAGGATAGCACCAAGAGCCCGGTTCCTCTCTGGCCAGCCAATCCAACAATTGGGGCCAGAACGCTTGGACCAGCACAATGAGCACCCGGTGCCACAGCCGTAACCGCCCACCTGCTTTGCCCACATCGTGCAAGAGAGCTGCTACCAGCAAATGGCGGTCGCGGTGTCCCTTTCTCTCCAGGGCATGGAAAACGTCCAAGCCATGGCGTTGATCACAGCGCGGCATCCGATGAAAGAGCTCGACCTGGGAGGGGGTCAAGTATTCGCTTAGCAGGTCAAGCTCCCGTTTCGGCACTCGCGCCACCAGAGCCCGAAAGAACTGGGTAAACCGATACACCTAGAGGCCTACCATTAAGCGATACAGAAACCGATACGGTATCCCGAGAACCGATCCCAGTATGCTGATGGGCAAGATCTGATCAACCAGGATCAGCAATATAAAGATAATATAACCCTGCGCCTGTACTCGGTCGAAGGCTTCCGAAAGCTGATAGGCCCACCTGGTCCGGATGGTGCTGAGGATCCCCCGCAGGATGCTGGCGCCATCCAATGGAGGTATGGGCAGCAAGTTGAACAGCGCGATGCCAATGTTGACGCTGATCACAACGAGAAGCAACCTTACAAGCCACAAAGGCAATGGCAGACCCAGCCTGATGGGAACAGCCACTATCGCAGCCAGCACCAGATTAGACAGAGGCCCCGCCGCAGCCACTATCCCCATGCCCACCCGCGGCCCCCTGCGCAGGTACATCGGATTCACCGGCACGGGTTTCCCCCAGCCGATACCAAACCCGTAGAAGATGCTGAACAACATCATGATCGTGCCCATGGGATCCAGGTGAACCAACGGGTTCAACGACAAACGTCCATAGTAGCGGGCCGTGGGATCACCTAACTCATTGGCCATCCAAGCATGGGCACACTCGTGGACATCAATGGCAATGAGCAGGGAGACCAGAAAAGCTACGATTTCCAGAGGGCTGCGACCCAACAATATCCTTCCTCTTCTTTACCTCGACATTATTAGATTTGCTGTGTTGTCACCACAAGCTTTTGACGATGCTTACTTTTATTATAGCACAAAACCACGAGGAGGCAAAGAATGCGTTCGGATTCGCATTATTGCCCTGGATGTGCTATAATAAAACCCCAATGGCAACTCGGTCTTATCCAGAAGAAGGTAGACGGAGTCACCTTGAGTTCCTCCAAGTTCCCTGAGTTCCCCCGAGTAGAGTCGGAGAACTCAGGGAGTTTGGAGAATTTTGAGGAAAGTTTAGCTTCAGCGAGGTACCACGCCATGCCCATGGACATCCACCTAGGCGACATAGTACGATTACGCAAACGACACCCCTGTGGGGGCTACGAGTGGGAGGTAGTACGCCTGGGAGCTGATATCGGCATCAAGTGCCTCACCTGTGGCCGCCGCGTGCTGCTCCCCCGGCATAAGTTCGAGAAGAGCGTGAAGAAGCTGGTTGGGAAAAAGAACACTGATCAGCAGAATTAGCGGATCGGACAACTCGAACCTGAGGAAAAGTCGGCAAATTCTGCCCATCCATTTTCTTACACACCAACAATCACCAGAATGCCAAAGAAGATACTCTTCTTAATGTCAGACACCGGCGGCGGACACCGTAGCGCAGCGAAAGCCATCGCCGAGGGATTAGAGCACATCGGCCCAGGTCAATTCGACATACAGCTTTTCGATTTCATCGCTGACGGCACGCCCTTCCCCTTGAATCGGGCCGGACGGTTGTACCGCCCCGCTGTCAACTATGGGGGAGCGCTGTGGGGTTGGTTCTGGAAGATGAGCGATCACCCCAGGCGAATGGCTTTCTTCTTGGGCCTATTTATACCCTGGGCCAAAGGCAGCCTGGTGCAATTCCTCCAGCGGACGAAGCCCCAGGCTATTGTCTCAGTCCATGCGTTAAGCAATCACCTGGCGGCACAGGCTGTAAGAATTCTGGATACACCCATTCCCGTGATCACTATCGTCACCGACCTGAGGCGAACCCATGTCTCCTGGTTCTGTCCCGAGGTGGACCTGTGCATCGTCCCTACCCATACGGCACGCCAACGAGCTCTGGCCTGTGGCTTGCCGCCTGAGAAAATCAAAGTGGTGGGCCTACCTGTAAGCTTGAGATTCGCCCAGGCACGAGGGGAAAAGTCCGAGCTCAAAGAGAGGCTGGGCCTGGACCCCGACCTGCCAGCCGTGCTTCTGATAGGAGGCGGCGAAGGAATGGGCAAGGTCTTCCAAATCGCTACAGCTATCGCCAAAACCAGGCTGCCAGCCCAAATCCTCATCGTGACCGGGCGCAACCCTTCACTGAAGCGACGCCTTAAGAGGGTAGATTGGGAGGTCCCCACCCGGATCTTTGGCTTTGTGGACAACATGCCAGAGCTAATGGCTGCCTCCGATGTCATCGTCACCAAGGCCGGCCCAGGTACCATCACCGAGGCCATTACCTGTGGGCTACCCATGATCATCAGCGGAGCTGTTCCCTACCAGGAAGACCTCAACATCGCCTACGTGGTGGAAAACGGCGTGGGACAGTTTGCCAAGGAGCCAAATGAGATAGCCCAGCTCCTGCAGGAATGGCTGCGGCCGGGAAGCGGGGAACTTAGCCGAATAGCCAGGAACACCCGCCATCTGGCGCGACCGGAAGCAACTCTGGAAATCGCTAGTTTAATCGCTGATCTCTGCTAAGGCAATGACTACCAAAGACGACATCCGTCAGCGCATCTGGGAGAGATTGGAAAGGGAAGACCATTTCCACCATCATAAAAGGTCTCTTCAAGCACGGCGTGCCCCTGGTTACCCTTGTTGACCTTATCATCCAGGGAAGCGTGGCTGTAGATAGGCGAGGTAACCGTCTGAGCAAGGGAAAGGGCTACGGCGACAAAGAAGGAGAATGCAGACCCACTCGCTTGATTTCGATATGCCTACAGCTACTCAATCGGCGCTCGCTAGCCACTTACCAGGAGAATTATGAAGACTCTGGAGATACTGCGATGATCGGGATAGAAGAAGCACGCCAGTATTACACCGATGCTGATGCAGCTCACGACTTCGACCACGTGCTGCGGGTGCTGGCTCTGGCCGAGCGCATTGGCCAGGCCGAGGGAGCCGACATGGAAATCGTACGGGCAGCAGTGCTCCTACACGACGTGGCTCGAGCAGAGGAGGAGCGCACCGGCATCTGCCACGCCAAGGCAGGAGCTGAGCGAGCCCGCCAGATATTGGCCGGCCACCCAGCCGACAAGGTCGAGGCCGTGGCCCAGGCCATCGCCTCCCACCGCTTCCGGGACGAGGTCATCCCCCAGACGCTGGAAGCCAAAGTCCTCTACGACGCCGACAAGCTGGATGCCATCGGAGCCATCGGCATCGCCCGGGCCTACGCTCTGGCAGGGAAACGAGGTCAGCGGCTATGGGCAAGCCTCTCTTCGCCGGCGAGTGGGTCGGGACGCTCCGATCAAACACCAGTACATGAATTCGCCTTCAAGCTCTCCCGGCTCAAGGAGGCGCTCTTCACCACTACAGCTCGCCAAATAGCCGAGGACCGCCACCAGTACATGATGGATTTCTTTGCCCGGCTGGAGGCAGAAGTGCATGGGAAATTATGAAAGAAATACGTGATATACACACGAATCAATTTGAAATCGTCTGAATATTTTAAGGTTCTTCCGAGCAAATTTTAAGGTTTACGCCTGGTTTCACCTTGCTTTATTGGAGAAAAACAGTATAATATTAATGCGACACAACTCCTGGCGTGGGGACGCAGGAGCCCAACTGAAGAAGGCGAGGTCTCTTTTACGAGCCTCCGGGGACCTCGCCTTCTCATCTTGCCTTCACGATTCTATCGGCCTGTTGATCTCTTGATCGCTGTTCTGCCTTTGTTACCTCTCTCGCTTTCCCCTTTCCCACAGCGGGGAGAGGAACAAGTGAGATCGGAATCGTGCAGCAAACTTAGCCTACCAAGCCAAGGAGAGTGGATAAATGAAGAAATCAAAGAAGAGAGACGAAGTGTTAGATGAGAGGCTAACTCTACTCAATGCCAGGGAAGCTGCTCAATACCTGCGCGTGAGTTTATTCACCTTGAGCCGTATCGAAAGAGAGGGGGGAATCGTTCCCTTTCGAACTCCCGGAGGCCATCGCAGATATAGCTTAAGGATGCTGCACGAATACTTGGAAAAAAGTCGTAGCTCTTGGAATAATAAAGGCAAAGCCGACCAGGAACAGCAAACAGCGACCACTCCTGAGAATGTCGAAAGATCGCCACTGGAAGTAGCCAATGTTTAAACCCATCCATTGAGAGAGGTAATGGGAGCACATCCAGCATGGCCGAGGTCAACAACAAGCCTCGGCTTTTTTCTAAG
>CAZRSI010000055.1:5572-13280 GCA_964602575.1 uncultured Anaerolineae bacterium | reverse complement strand
GGTGAATAGATACTCCGGTTGTGGGGGCGATCCCTTGCGGTCGCCCTGGGCGGGTGCAAGACCCGCCCTTACCAATTTCTACAACTTAGCCATGGCCTCCCCGATCCTGCCCAAGGCCTTCTTGATGTTCTCCACCGAGTTAGCATATGAGAGGCGGATGAAGCCCTCGCCGTACTTGCCAAAGGAGGTCCCGGCCAGGCAGGCCACACCGGCCTCGTTCAGTAGGAAATCCTCCATCTCCTGGGAGCTCATGCCTGTGCCCTCGATGTTGGGGAACACGTAGAAAGCGCCCTTGGGCTTCAGGCAGCGGAAGCCCGGAATCCGATTGAGACCCTCCACGATGATGTCTCGCCGTTGGCGGAAAGCCTCGACCATTTTGCGGGGTTCATCCTGCGGCCCCCGCAAGGCCTCAATGCCAGCCCACTGGGTGAAGGCAGCGGTGCAGGAGTTGGAGTTGACCACCAGAGTGGCTACCTGCTCCGCCAGCCACTGAGGCATCACCCCATAGCCTAGTCGCCAGCCGGTCATGGCGTAGGTTTTAGAAAATCCGTCGAGGATGATGGTTCGCTCCTGCATGCCGGGGAACTGGGCGATGCTGGCAAACTCTCCTTCGTAAAGAATGTGATCGTAAATCTCGTCGGAGAGGACAATGGCGTCGTTCTCAATGGCTATCTCGGCGATGGCTTCCAAGTCCTCTTTGGTCAGCACGCCGCCGGTGGGATTGTGGGGTGAGTTGAGGATAATCATCTTGGTCCTGGGGGAAGCCAGGCTCCTGAATTCTTCGATGTCGAAACGAAAGTCCTTTTCCATCAGGAGGGGAACAGGCACGGGGGTGGCGCCGGTGAAGTTAATCATGGATTCGTAAATGGGAAAGCCCGGGTTGGGATAGATGACTTCGTCGCCCTCCTCGCACAGGGCCAGGATGGTGAAGAACATGATGGGCTTGGCGCCTGGGGTGACTACAACCTGGTCTGGATGGATCTCGATGCCGCGGGTGGTGGAGATCTCCTCGGCGATGGCTTCTCTGAGCTGGGGGATTCCCGCTGAGGGCGTGTAGTGGGTCTGGCCCTCGCGCAGAGCTTTGATCGCCGCTTCGACGATGTTGGAGGGGGTGTCGAAGTCGGGCTCGCCGATCTCCAGGTGGATGATCTCACGCCCCTGGGCTTCCAGCGCCTTGGCCTTGAGTAATACCTTAAAAGCAGTTTCTGTGCCCAATCTGCTCATTCTGGTGGCTAGTTTCATTGTTTACTCTCCTTTGTATTGATTATAGTGGGAGCGGTGCTAGCGCCGTCTCCACTTGCTAAATCGGGATGACTCTGATATCCTAAGCACAGAGTTGCACGGGCTTGTAGCGATATTGATTACTCGCGCCGGACCTTAGTCCGGCGATCTTTCCAGGGCGCGGTAACGATTCACCCCACGATTCAAGGGACGGACTAAGGTCCGCCCGGAGCAGAAAAACGCCACGAACATACGCAATGCGGTACTTAGCGTTGTTTCAGAGCCGCTGGATGACCAGGGCTCTGCTGTTTTGTGCTACTTCTGCCACTCCGAGAGGCTACTCATCATACATATACGTCGGTTCTTCGTAGCGTCGAGGCTTTTTCCTCTTGAGAAACTCCTTCAAAAGCTCATTTTTGGCTTCCAGCGAGATATCCTCTGCTTTCAGCACCGACAGAGGGAAGTTTATCCTCAAAGCCCTACCTTCGACCACGATGTGTCTTGTCACCCCCGGTGGCATTTTGACCGCATCTTTATCCTCACCAGCGGCAAGCTTGGTGGCTATCTGCACAATCTGTTCTGGTGTGAACTTGGGGAAGGCAACGATCAAGTTGCAGTCGTCGTACTTTTTGAATAAACCTTCGATTTGCCTGTTCCAGTCTTCCTCTTCAGGCTTGAGGCTATCCCGTTCTATCCTTCCCTCATAGGTTCTAACCACTTCGTTCATCAACTGAACCCTTGATTCAAAATCGCCTTCGCCTCTTATTCCGAAGACATCCCCGTCCCGAAAGAAGAGGCAGCACATTAGCTCTCCATTGTCTGAGAGCGAAGCTCTTGCTGCCTCCCGGTCCATAGGTATTGCTTCAATGCCTTTGCTTCTCAGGTGGGAGAGGAAAGAGTCCTTGTTTTGCTGAGTTAGATGGCACCAACTGCTCAGTTGGACGCTCTGTGGATCGAAGTAGTCCACTATCTGCACCAGAATGTGCTGGCAATTGAGCAAGTCCTCTTCGCGAAACACGGTGATCCTGTTGGCGCCATCGAGATGAACATACTTTTCCCCTTCCAATCTGGCCACAATGGGGGGATCCTGGAGGACTCCATCTTCTTCGATTTTCTTGGCCAGCCTGGGGGACCTGGTTTTGTCAAAGTGCTCGTGAATGATGATATCTTTGACGGGCACGATCCTCAATTCTGGTCCGGTCTCGCACCTGCTCTTGCTCATTCTTTTCTCCCCATTGAGTTCGAAAAAGCACTCACAATCTAACAGCCCGGTTTCAGTTTCTTCTCGAATTCAATCACTTTCTCCGCGACCTCGATGCTTATACGGTGCTGCGCTTCAACAGTTGCTGCCCCGATGTGGGGGGAGCCGATGACTTCGTCCAATTCGAAGAGCCTGCTGTTCTTGGGAGGCTCTTCGGCGTAGACATCCAAAGCTGCCCCCGCCACCTTTCCCGACCGGATTGCTTCGTAGAGGGCATTTTCGTTGACGACTCCCCCTCTGGCACAGTTGATGATGCGTACCCCGTCTTTCATCAATTCAAACTGGGGCCTGTCTATCAGGTTGTGTGTTTCATCGGTCAGGGGCAGGTGCATGGAGATGTAATCGGCTCTTTGCAACAATTCCTCAAGAGGAACGAATCTCATGTTCAATCCCTTGGGATCGGAGACATAGGGGTCGTAGGCGATGACTTCCATTCCCAGGTCCAGGGCCTTCTTGGCCACCAGCCAGCCGATGCGACCGTAGCCCACCAGTCCCAGCGTCTTGCCCGCGATCTCGCTACCCTTAAACTTCTTCTTGTCCCACTGGCCGGCTCGCATCGAGGCCGTGGCCTGGGGAATCTGGCGAGCCAGTGCAAACAGGTAGCCCACCGTAAGCTCCGCTACGGCGTTAGAGCTGGCGGCGGGCGTGTTCATCACTTCGATACCCTTGGCCTTGGCGTATTCGACATCAACGTTGTCCAGCCCCACGCCGGCGCGAACGATCAGCTTTAGATTGCTGGCCGCTTCGATGAGGGGTTTTCTCACCTTGGTGGCGCTGCGGACGATGATGGCATCGTAGTCGCCGATGACTCTCTCCAGTTCGTGGGAGGCCAGACCGGTCTTGACGTCTACCTCGATGCCTGCCAGGCGCATCATTTTGATCCCTTCGTCAGCGATAGGGTCGCAAATCAAGACTCTCATTGGCAAAACACCTCCAATCTACCAATTATAGATTCCATATCTTCTCAATTAGGCTCGTGAGCCAACGCATATCGTCCATGGTGAGGTCGCCCATGTGGGCGATGCGGAAGATCTGCCCTTTGAGCTTGCCGTAGCCGTCGCCAATGACGGCTCCGTGTTCGGCCAGGGCTTCGTTGAGTTCGGGCACGCTGAGGCCCCGGGTGTTAACGATGGTGGTGAGGGTGTTGGAGAGGTAGCGCTCGTCGGCATAGAGGGCGAAGTGTCGGCGCGCCCAGTCTCGGATGAATTCGGCCATCTCAATGTGGCGTTGGAAACGCGCCTCCAGACCCTCGGCCAGGATGTCGTCCATCTGCTTGTTCAGGGCGAAGAGGTGGCTGATGCTCGGGGTAGCCGGGGTCTGATTTCTATGGTAGTACTTAAGCATGAGGAGGAAGTCGAAATACCAGCCGCGATGTTTCACTTCCTTGGCCCGATCAAGGGCTTTTTGGCTCACCGAGCACACGGTGAGGCCGGGGGGCAGGGCGAAGGCCTTTTGCACCCCGGCAATGCAAACGTCTATGCCCAGCTTGTCCACCTCGATCTTGGCCCCGGCCATGGAGCTTACCGCATCCACCAGCCAGCAGACATCGGGGTATTTTCTCATGACCTCCGCGATCTCGTAGATAGGGTTCATCACGCCGGTGGAGGTTTCGTTGTGAGTCAGGGTCAGGACGTCGTACTTGCCACTGGACAGTTTGGCCTCTACCAAATCCGGGGTGATGGCCTTGCCCCACTCCACTTCCACGACATCGGCCTCAATGCCATTAGCCAGGATCATCTTGTGCCAGCGCTCTCCAAAGGCCCCGTTGATGGCGCACAGCGCTTTCCTACCCTCTCGGACGCAGTTTCGTACCGCTCCTTCCATGACGCCCGAAGAGGCGCAGGTGAAAAGAAACACCACGTTTTCGGTGTAGAGCAGCTTCTGCACTTTGGACGTAACCTCAGCCTGGAGGTCGGCGTACTCCTTAAAACGATGGCCGATCATCGGTGTGGCCATTGCCTGCAAGATCTCATCTCTCACGTGGGTGGGACCGGGGATGAAAAGCTTCTTGTACATCATTTGCCTCCTTGAATTTCTACTTTAGGCTACATAACAACTCGCCTGCTCGCGCTGGCCTCTTCGACTTCGCTCAGGACAAGCCTGAGCCTGCCGAAGAATCTGCAACGAGCATAAGGTGAATAGGCACTATGCGATTATACAACAGTTAGCTAATGGCGTCAAACTCACGCACCGTCAATTCCTCGTTGCCTCATTCCTTGTTGCCTTGCTGCCCCGTTGCCTCATTGCCTCCTGGAAGGTAAGCGGCGAAGTAGGGATATAGATCTCTGGCGTTGGTCACTTCCTCTAAATTCAGGTTCAGCTCGCGGGAATACATAATGAAGGGGTAATCCTGCGGCCCACCCAGGCCGCCGTGACTGGCCACTTGATCCTCGAAGCAGATCACCGTCCCATCCTTGCGCCAGGCGCCGAAGATGATGAGGTCTCCGCTGTGAGGGAATGAGGCCAACTGGCGCAATTGACTGGCAGCGAGATCGGGCTCTGGGAGAGAGAGCAGGGGATTTCGGCCGCGAACCTCCACCCTTTCGTTTAGAGTGAGCGTTCCGTCTTTGCCTATGATTACTGTTTCCCCCTCTTCACGCCCTACCACCAGGCCGATGCCCTCGTGTTCAATCAGCCGGTTGAGGAGAGTTGGGTAGATGAGGGCGATCTCGCTCAGGTTCATTTGCCGAGGGGTAACGTTGAAATAGACGTGCGAGAGAGAGCCAGAGTTTCGCACTACAACGTCGCCTCTCTTGCTTAGGTCCCAGGAGTCGTGTTCGCTGTCCAGAACCAATCTTTTGTCTACGAAACGATAAGCAGCTCGGACCAGCTTGGCGCCTCGTCTGGAGAGATGTGTTTCTATTCCCCTGAGTTCATCCAGCAGGAACAGAGCTCTGGCCGCTAAGGGTCTCTCATCGCCCCCACGTTCATCGGTGAACACACCCTCGCCGATTTGCTCGGCGATGTACTGGCCCAGGCTGCGGCCGTACGCTTTGTGGAAAGGGATGGAGGGGCTCAGCCCGTGGTCCGAGAGGATGTACAGGTCGTAGTACCGTCTTCGATACTGGGTCCTCATACGGTCAATCTGCTTGATCTGGTTGTCTATGCCGCGCAGGGCTTTGAGGGCTTCCGTGCTGCCTACCCCGAAGTGGTGAGCGACCTCGTCATAGCTGTAGTAGTTGGTATAGATGGCTGGCATACCACGATAGATATCTATCAAGCAAGCGAAGGTCTGTATTTCCCTGAAAACCACGTTGGTGATGATCTGTAGAAAGGGAGAGAGGACACTGAAAGGCTGGTGATAGCCGGGCACAAAAAGGGCTGCAAACCGTTTGCTCAAATCAATGAGGTATTCCCATACGGAAAGCAGGATTACTCGCAATATCCGCAGGGGGTTGAGCAGGAAGAGAAGCAGAAACCCAAAGCCTCGCACGCTCTCGAAGAGGCGTTGGCTGTTGATGGCGCTCAAAGTGAAGAGGGATAGCCTGGCATCGCCGTCGAACATGGTTACGTAGCTGGAGCCACCCTGCAGAATACCTCGTTGGCCTCTGGAGATGCGGTCCTGCACGGCCTTGACCAGGCCAGGCAACTTGCAGACCACTGAGGTGTTGGTTTCCTTCTCATACCAGCGGTAGGCGGGGATGTCGAAGTTGTCGCCAAACATGATGCCAGCCTGAACGGCCGGGGTGGTGCTGGGCAATCCGCAGCGCCAGCGAGCCAGCTTAAGGGCTTTCTTCTCCAGCAGGCGCTTCATGTATGGGGCATAGCCTTTAGCCATGGCTTCAAGCAGATGGTCGTAGGCCAGGCCGTCTATCTGAACGATGATGAAGCCACGCTTTTGGGCGCTGACCTGGCTTTCTTCCAGACCCATCCGCTCAGCGATGGCCGCATACTTGCGCGAATAGTAGAAATTGGCCAGGGCATTGAAGATATCAACAATTCTCTTGGTGAACCAAGTCATAGAACTCCAAACTTCAAATCTCATGATGGGCGAAGGTCTCTAACCGAGCCCTTTTCGCCCTTCAACGGCTCAGGACCTCACCTCAGTCAGGAGACCTTCGGCGATCGAATGTGGCCAGTGTCTCCATAAACGCCTGGATCCTGGTCTTCAGTGGTTCCTCGGCGTAGGCACGGGTGTCGCACATGTCGGCTTCTATGATAAGGCCAGGCTTTCCCGTGCGCTTGGAGACGATGCGCCGCAGCTCGTACTGGCCCAGCGAGTAGGGCTTGCAACTGCGGTTAGAGTGGAAGACGATGCCATCCACCTGAAAGCGCTCTACCAGATCCACCATGATCTCGGCTCGGGCCTGCAAGCTCTGGTTGATGTAGACCGAGGTGTAGGTGCGGGCCAGGCCTTCGATGCCTTGGCTAAGGTCAACCGGTGTGTGCCAGGCATTGGTGTAGGTGTCCACCACGAAGCAGGCTCCGAAGTCCGCGAAGTAGCCAAAGATGCGGAACAGCCGGTGCCAGATGGCGATGTTGTCCCACAGCAACCGATAACGTTCCTCAGGGATAGCTCCGATTCCCTGCTCCACCCTCTCCTCCACTTCGGTCTTAAGCTTCTCGTAGAAGCGCACTGCATCCTTGGTACCGCGCAGTACCACAATGGGAGCCATGTTGACGAAGAGGTCGGGGGCATTCAGGGGGGAGGGTCGCGCTTTGCACAGTTCTCGAATCTCCCACCAGAGGCGCACAGCGCGATCAGACAGCTCCAGTGTCTCCATGAACTTCTTCTCCTTTAGCCTGCGGCCCGTGTGTTTTTCCAGCCAGGCGATGAATTCCTCCAGTTGAGCGGCTACATACTGGACAGCGTGTTCTTCCATCCGGGAGCCGTGGATGAAGGGCGTATCCAGGACAAAGAGGGGCACATTGTAATGTTGGGCCAGGGCCTGGTACCACTTCACAGCCGTGCCGCAGATGTTGTTGCAGGCCACCAGCAGGTCGGGCCTGGGGAGGCCACCCATGGGCGCCTCCCGCCCGCTCAGCACCGAGCCGATATGGCTTCGCGCATACGAGCAGAGGTCCTGAGAGTAGCCCTGAGCCTCAGCCACCTGGCACAAGGAGGTAGCCACTCTCCTGGCTCCGCAGAGGGCTCCGTAGTTCTCTGGATAGACGGAGGCGATGCCCATAGCCACCAGGATCTCGATGGGAGCGCCGCTGGTGACCCAGGCCAGAGGCTTGAGTCTGCTCACGATCTTGCTCTTGGTATAGTAGCGGGTCATCAGT
>CAZRSI010000055.1:0-5472 GCA_964602575.1 uncultured Anaerolineae bacterium | reverse complement strand
GCCTGCAGGCGGGTGCGCCACTGGCCGAGGGCAGGCGTGTGTTCCATCTCCAGACGCAGGTAGGGCACACCAGCGACATCGAGTTTCTCCTTGACCATAGCGTAGTCAAAGGCGTGGGGGTCGCAGAACTTCTGCAGGACGAAGACGACGCCGTCGGCTTTGGTTTCGCTTACCAGCTTTAGAAGATGCTCCCCTGGCGGGTGGTCGGGATAGTGCTTGGCCGGGCAGGGCCGGCGGTGGAGGTAGCGGTCCGCCAGGGCGGCGATGGGATCGCCGTTGGCCACGGCAGGGGGAGCGAAATAGCGGCTACCCGTGCACAAGTCGTCGCCCACAATCCGCGCGCCCAGCTCCTCCACCAGGCTCAGAAGTCCAAGGTCATCCAGCACCGCGCCGACGAGGACGAGGCCGGATCCCTTCGTCTGAGTAGTCTCAACTTCAGCTAGGCACTCTACCAATTCAGCGACAAGCGAGTTATATTCCTCCACGGGCATGGTGAAACCCGCGCTGGTGACAGCGAAGAGTTCGGGCGCGGAGAGTCGGGCGCGCAGTTCGTGTAGTCGGGCCAGCAGGTGGCGTTTCTCGTTGTACAACTCGATGCTCGCCCTGATGGCCTGATCGCTGACCTCCTGGCCGATGAACTCTTCCAGGGAGCGGCGAAAGCGTTGCAGCTCGGCGATGAGGTAGGGACGGGTGCTGGGGGAGGAGAGGTACACCGGCTGGACGATGGTTTCCACGTAGAGGTCGGGGAAGCTCATCTGCCATATATCAGCCAGGGCCTGGAGTGTATCGCAGGTGTGGGCGAAGACGACCCCCTGCAGGAAGCTCAGATCGCCGCGCAGGGCCTGATCCAGCGCGCTGCGACAGAGGGCGCAGGTGTAGCTCTGCAGGTGGGCATCGGCGCGGCTGGGGATTTCACCGTCGGAGCGGATGCGCACCGGCACAAAGCCGGCAGCGTGGATGATCTCCTCCGGCACGTAGGTACAGAAGTAGCCCATAGCCCGACGGTCAGGATAGCGGTCGGGCCAGTTGAAGTAGGAGGTCTCTCGGGCCTGGATAAGCGTGTCCAAAATCTCTGCTCTTCGGTTATCGGCAGCCATTTGGTTTCCTCTGCTGGGAAGTCCGTCGTGTTAGCATGGGTAATTATGGCACAAAACCAGAGGGAAATCAAGTTGCATCCAATGCAGAAGGTGGTATAATATGTTTGCTGTTCGGCATGAACCTGGGAGTAACACCTCATGGAACTGATCCCTAATGTTGTGTTGACAGGCCCTTTTTGGAACGAGCCGGTGCGGGTGCTGATGGCCCAGCCCCTCGGGGAGGGGCTGGTGCGGATCGAGGCCGTTGGGCTGCACTCACAGCGCTATGTGGCGCAGATCCTCGGTCCGGCTGAGCTGGCCTTGGTGCAGGTTGGGAAAGAGGCGGCCCGGGATTTCACCGGCGATGCTGGGGCCGCTTTTCTGGCCGTCGAGGCCGCCCGCATCCGCTTCGCCTACCAATTCGACCCCCATTTCGCTGTGAACGTCTCCCAGGTGGACCCCCTGCCTCACCAGATAGAGGCCGTATACCACTATGTGTTGCGCAACCCCCGACTGCGCTTCCTGCTGGCCGACGACCCCGGCGCTGGCAAGACCATCATGGCCGGCCTGCTCCTGAAGGAGCTCAGTTATCGCGGCCTGATCACTCGCACCCTCATCGTCGTCCCCGGCCACCTGAAGGAGCAGTGGCAGCGGGAGATGAGAGAAAAGTTCGGCGAACATTTCCCTATCGTGGACCGGGGAGTGATCACCTCCTACTGGGGCCGCAACGTCTGGAACGAGCTGCCCCAAGCCATCACCTCCATGGATTTCCTGAAACAGGAGGACGTGCGCGCTACGCTGGCCGAGAGCCACTGGGACCTGGTCATCGTGGACGAGGCCCACAAGATGGCCGCCTACCGCTATGGCGAGAAGACCAAGAAAACGGAACGCTACCAACTGGGCGAGCTTCTCTCCCGCCACACTTCTTATCTCCTCTTCCTCACCGCCACCCCTCACCGGGGCGACCCTGAGAACTTCCGCCTCTTCCTCGATCTGCTGGAGCCGGGGATGTTCGCCGATACCTCTCTCCTGGCCGAATCCATCGAGAGCCGCGACAACCCCCTCTTCCTCCGCCGCTTGAAGGAGGACCTGACTGACTTCGAGCGGCGGCCCCTCTTTCCCCCACGTCAGGTTCACACTATCAAGTACAGGCTCAGCGACGATGAGAAACGCCTCTACAACGGCGTCACGCGCTACGTCCAGCGGCACTTCAACCGTGCGCTCCAGAAGGAGAAGCGCAACGTCGCCTTCGCCCTGACCCTCCTCCAGCGCCGTCTCGCCTCTAGCACGCGAGCCATCCGCCGCTCCCTGGAGAGGCGCAAGAAGCGGTTGGAGGAGTTGCTCAAGCAGGGGCGAATCATCCAGGAGCAAGGGATGTGGGACGAGGAGGAGCTGGAGGACCTGGCGGAGAGGGAGAGGTGGAGGGAGGAGGAGCTTTTGGAAAAGCTCACCGATGCCGAGACGCTGGAGGAGTTGGAAGGGGAGATAGTGAGGTTAGGCGAGCTTATCCAACTGGCGAAGGAGGCGGAGAGGGGAGGCGAGGAGACGAAGCTGGCCCGGCTGCGGGAGGTCATCGAGGATGAGAAGCTCCGCACCACGGATACCAAGCTGCTCATCTTCACCGAATCACGGGACACGCTGGAATATCTGGTGGAGAACCTCAGGCAATGGGGCTTCTCCGTGACCTCCCTCCATGGTGGGATGAATCTGGACCGCCGCATCGCCGCCGAGCACGAGTTCCGCCACCAGGCCCAGGTGATGGTCTCCACCGAGGCCGGTGGCGAGGGCATCAACCTCCAGTTCTGCTGGCTGATGGTCAACTACGACATCCCCTGGAACCCCAACCGCCTGGAGCAGCGCATGGGGCGCATCCACCGCTATGGGCAGCAGAGGGAGGTCCACATCTACAACCTGGTGGCTGCCGACACCATCGAGGGGCGCATCCTCTCCCGCCTATTTGACAAACTCGACCGCATGCGACGCGAGTTGGGAAGCGACCGCGTCTTCGACGTCATTGGCGATGTGCTCCCCGGCCGCAGCCTGCGTGACCTCATTATCGAGGCCATCGCCAACCCCCGCTCGCTGGACGACATCCTCGCCGAGATCGAGGCCGTGCCTGATGAGGAGGCCATCCGCCGGGTGAGGGAGGCGGCGCTGGAGGGGCTGGCCACCCGCCACATAGACCTTTCCAGGGTGCTGGGCGAGTCGCGGGAGGCCAAGGAGAACCGCCTGGTGCCCGAATACATCGAAGCCTTCTTCCTGCGGATGGCGGAGCAGGTGGGAATGAAGGTCGAGCGGCGGCAGGATGGACTTTGGCGCGTGCCTGCCGTACCTTTTGAGTTGCGCCGGGTCTCCCAGGATTTCAAGAACCGCTTCGGCGAGGTCTTCCGCGAGTACCGTAAGATCACCTTTCACAAGGAGCGGGCCTTCAAAGACCCGGAAGCCGAGTTTGTGGCCCCCGGCCATCCATTGCTGGAGGCGCTCATCGAGAAGGCCCTGCGGGAATTCGCCCCGGAGGCCCAGCGGGGAGCTGTTTTCCTCGACCCAGGCGGGCGGCTGAACGGGATTTTGTGGTTCTTCGAGGGGGAGGTGACCGATGGGGCCGGTCAGGTGGCCGGCCGCAGGCTCTTCACCCTTTACCAGACGAAGGATGGCGCCGTGCGGGAGGTCTCGCCAGCCATCCTGTGGGACTTGAAGCCGGGCCAGAAGACTTCCGAAGTCTTCAAGACTTCGGAAGTCTTGGTGGACACCATCCTGGGCCTGGCTGCGGCGCGGTTGGAGACCTATCTCGACGAAATCCGGGCCCGTCGCCGACGGGACGCGGCCATCAAGCGCAAATATGGCCTCCGTTCGCTGGAGCGGCTCCTCGCCGACTCGGAGGCCAAGTTGCTGGGTCTGGAGACCAGGCGGGCCAAGGGGGAGGCCGTCCCCGAACCGACCATCCTGAACGAGCGGCGGCGCAAGGAGGAGCTGGAGGAGAAGAAGCGCCGCCTGGAGGAGGCCATCCGGGCGGAGACCAATCTGCTTCTATCGAGTCCCAAATTGGTGGGTGCCTTCGCCGTGCTCCCTGCTCCGGCTCCGGACGAGCTGATGGAGAGCGAGGAGGTGGAGCGCAGCGGCATGGAGGTGGCCATGACCTACGAACGGCGGGCCGGGCGGCTTCCCGAGGATGTCTCCGCTGAAAAGGTGGGCTACGACATCCGCTCGGCCCTGCCCGATGGGAGCGAGATGCGCTACATCGAGGTGAAGGCCAGGGCCGGCACGGGGAAAATCGCCCTTACCCAGAACGAGTGGTTCGCCGCCCAACGCCTGGGGCCCGAGTACTGGCTCTACGTGGTGGTGGACGCGGTCACCCAACCTGCGCTATACTTGATCCAGGACCCGGCCGCCCACCTGGAGCCGGAGGAGGTGGTGCAGGTGGTGCGCTATGTGGTGGCTCAGGAGCAGTGGCAGGGGGTGGCCGAGGAGGCCACTTGCTCTGGCCGGCGGGATGATGTATAATGCAATGTATAAAGGAAGGATAGGGAGATAGGGTCATGACAGTGAAGATTCGCAAGCAGATTTATATCGAACCTTATCAGGACGCTCTCCTCAAGCGCCTGGCTGGCCAATTGAAGGTGACCGAGGCGGAGATCATCCGCCAGGCCATTGACCGCCACACCCGTTTTCTCCGCTTCCCCAAACGGGATTTGAGCGCCTGGGAGAAGGAGAAATCCTTCATCACCCGCCTCATCCAGCAGGGCCCCGTCCCTGGCAGGCGAACCTGGAAGCGGGAGGCCCTGTATGAGCGATAGGGTCTTCGTGGACACCAATGTGCTGGTCTACGCCTATGACCGCTCCGAGCCGGGGAAGCAGCAGCAGGCTTTGGAGGTGTTGGACCGCCTGGCGGTGACGGGGGTTGGAATGATCAGCACGCAGGTTCTGGCCGAGTTCTTTGTGGCCGTCGCTCGCAAGATCCCCGCTCCGTTGAGTGTGGCCGAAGCCTATGAGCGCGTGAAAAACTACCTCCAATCCTGGGCAGTGGTGGACCTGACGGGCATGATCGTGTTGGAGGCAGCGCGTGGAGTGCGCGATCATCAATTTAGCTTCTGGGATGCTCAAATCTGGGCCACCGCCCGGCTGAATCAGGTTCCGGTGGTCTTCAGCGAGGATTTCGCCGACGGCGCCGTTATCGAGGGCATCCGCTTCGTCAACCCCTTTGCTGAAAGCTTTGACATCGAGGAGTGGCTCCTATGATCCGCCGCCGCTTCATCGAGGTTGATTTCCCCATCCGCGCCGTGAGCGAGCACTCGGCCCGGGAGAAGAACATCCGCCACGGCCATATCTCCACGCTCCACATCTGAGCGTGACGGGATAGCCTATCGGGTCGTAGCCAATACATTCTTCACTGTGCCCG